>CP107220.1:0-85000 GCA_025757685.1 Oscillospiraceae bacterium
AAATTATGTTCATCCATATAATTTGAAAAATTCTGAAGGGAAAATCACTTTGGAACAGGGCATAAATATTCAAAAGAAATTCATTGCTCCACAAAGAACTAATGATAACTTTTACGGTAGAAAAATTGTTAAAACAGGACATATCGCATATTGTACGCAATTAAACAATGAAAATGTTGCAATTGCGTTACGAACCGGTCCTGATTGTATTGTTTCAAGCGTTTATGATGTCATTGAATTAAATGAAAACAGTGGCTTATTGCCAAATTATCTAATGCTTTGGCTGACCAGGTCAGAATTCGGGCGATTTGTTTACTGGGCATCACAAGGAACATCATATGAATTTCTCACATATGAAAATCTTGCAAATTATAAGATTCCTGTTCCAAGTATAGAAGTTCAACAATCAATTACCGATATTTACGAAATATATCTAAAAAGAAAAGAAATCAACGAAAAACTCAAATCGCAAATAAAAAATATTTGCCCTATTTTGATTAAAGGGTCGTTGGAGGAAAACTAAAGGAGAAAGGAATAATGACATATCAAGACCTTAATCAATACATACTCCATTATTTAACCGAGGACAAAACCAAAAGTGCTATTATGCTCACTGCGCCTTGGGGTTCAGGAAAAAGTTTCTATATTCAAAATGAACTGAAACCGTTTCTTGAAAAAGAGGAAAACGGAAGTCACAAATGCCTTGTGGTATCTCTGTACGGTTTGAAAGAGCTTTCTGAAATAAGCAAAGCTTTGTATTTGGAAAGCCGTGCAAAATTTTTAAATAATAATTCCGAAAAAATGGAAGCCGGAAAATTGGCAACAAAAACTATATTAAAAGGTGTTACCAGCTTTTTGGGTATTGATCTTTCGCATTCAGATGAAGATATGCAGAAGCTTTTTGAGTCTATTGATCTTTCAGGGAAACTCATCATCTTAGAAGACTTGGAACGCTCCGGAATTGATATTCTTGAAGTGCTTGGGTATGTTAATAATCTTGTTGAACAGGACGGCGTAAAAGTGTTGTTGGTTGCAAACGAAGAGGAGATTAAACAATATAAACCTTTAACAACTACTACAGAAGACCAACAAAATGTCGTTGAATTGATATATAAAGCAACAGATAACAATGACAGAGAATTTACAGAAACAGCAAAAAAATATTTAGAGATAAAAGAAAAGACCATAAGTGACACTATTCAATTTGAGGAAGATTATTCAATGGCTATAAGTGATATTATTCACTTATTTGATGATGAAATCTTGAATAGATTTGCTAATGATAGCAATGTAAAAAATATATTGAATGTAATGAAATCGTGCGAAACATCTAATTTGCGCTCATTTATTTTCGCGTGCCAAAAGTCATCTGATATTTTCAAAAAGCTCGACAAAAAATATCTTTCTGATGATAATTTTGTTAAGGCTATATTTTTCGGAACGCTATTTTTTGTATTAAGGCAGAGAAACGGAAAAGACGAAAAATGGGGGCAAGAGAAATACTTTTCAGTTGAGCTTGGTAACGAGAAAGCTCCGCTATTTAAGTTCTGCTATGACTACATCACAAGACAAATAGAACGACTTGACGAGGTCGAGGATGCTTATCAATCATATTTGGAGCTTGTACTGTATGACAGTAACCGTTCAAATTGGGACAAAGACATTATTACATTACAAACTTATTATATTCAAACAGAAAGCAATGTGTTAAATGCGTTACAAAGTATTGAGGAAAGGTTAGAAAATCCTGAAGACATATCATTTTATCAATATGGAACCATTGCGGTTTATTCGATTATTATAAAGAGTTTACTTGGTTATGATATTGATAAAATCAAAAAACATCTTATTGAGAACTTAAAAGAAAAAGGTAACAAACTTCAACTTGAGCAAATTTTTACAACTATTATGGGCGACGAATGCACTGCCGAACAAAAAGAAGAATATGAATCGTTGCGCAAGGAAATGGCTAACTCATTAAAAATATGCGGTGAAATGATCCCGGAATTCGATTATCTTCCGGAACAAAGTAATCTTTTTTGCGACTCTATTATAAAAAATAAATCCAGATACCATATACAAAATTCTTTTGCAGCACAATTTGATATGAAGAGATTATCCGAAATGTTTAAAGGTTGCACAGCGGAACAAAAGCAAGATATTCGTGGGGCGTTTTTTGAAATGTATCGAGTCGGAAACATAAGAGATTTTTTGATGAATGATAAAGAATCCATCGAATTATTACTTGATTATATTAAGAGTGACCGTGACGGTGATATCGGCGACGCAATTCAGAAATTACAATACGATTGGTTTATAAAAAATCTTGAAGAGATAGTAAGAAAACTATCTTAATGAGATGATACAATGGGGGACAAATTATGTCTAAATTAAAAGAATACAACGGTCATTATTGTGAATCGGAATATGAATATGCTTTTATTCAGCTTTTGGAGTCTGAAGATTGGAATTACATTTCCGGCAAGCAGATAAACCGTGAAAATAAAAGAGATGTTCTGATTGCCGATGATTTCAAAAAATTCATTTCTGCCTCTTCCCCCGAACTTACCGAAGATGAAGTTGCTAAAATATTTGATTATATCCGTCTTGTAGGTTCGGAGAGTGATTTTGCCACTTTACATAAAGTTTACAGTTGGATGGTTGACGGTATTCAGTTTACTCTGCAAAACGGAATAGCAAAAATGATACCGCTTATTGATTTTGACAATCCGAAAAACAATATTTTCCGTGTGGTTAATCAACTTACCATAGAATATACAAATAATGGGCAGAAAGAAAATCGCAGACCTGATGTGCTGTTATATGTAAACGGTATGCCTTTATGCGTTATAGAGCTTAAAAATCCGGCGGATGCCAACGCCACTGTTTATGACGCTTGGGAACAGATTAATATTCGCTATTGGAGAGATATTCCGCATTTGTTACATTACTGCCCCTTGGCTTGTATTTCCGACGGGGTTAAAACAAGGCTCGGAACAGTACGCACCCCATACGAACACTTCTACGCTTGGAGAAGAGTTAATGACGGTGATAAGCTATCGACGCTGCCTTTTGCGGAAACAGAAACTATGATTAAGGGTGTGTATTCTCCCGAAAGATTTTTGGAAATTTTTAGGGATTACATTTATTTTCAAGACAGCATTTACGACAAGAATGAAGTTGAAATTGTATGTAGGTATCCGCAGTTTTTCGCATCAAAGCTTTTGAAGCAAAGCATTATAAATTCTGTTGTTACAAAAAGCGGTAAAGGCGGTACATATTTTGGTGCAACAGGTTGCGGAAAAACATATACTATGGCTTTTCTTGCCCGTCAGCTTGCGCTACGCTGTACCGATATTCCGCAAATAGGCTCTCCGACAATTATACTTATCGTTGACAGAGATGAACTGCAAAAGCAAGGTGCAAAGCTATTTACCAAGAGTAAAGAATTCTTAAATCTTGGTGAAGTATCTGTTGTTAAAAGCAGGGCTCAGTTAAGAGAAGAACTGGGAGCAAGACAAAGCGGCGGTTTCTATATTTGCACCATACAAAAATTTTGCGACCGAGAAGATGACAAAATCGGTCTTATCAACGACCGCCAAAATATTATATGTTTTTCCGACGAAGCCCACAGAACTCAGCTTGAACATTCTAAAAAAATTCAATTCAGTAAAGACGCCGATGAAAATATGAAAGCTATGGTGTCAAAACCATATGCAAAAGTATTGAAAGAAGCATTTCCGCAAGCTACATTCGTAGGATTTACAGGCACACCCATTGCCGAAACATATCAAACGTTCGGCGATGAAATTGATAGATATACTATGGACCAAGCAGTTGCGGACGGTCTTACGGTTCCTATAAAATATCATCCTCGTATTGCCAAAGTACTACTCGACAACAACAAAGTAAAAGAAATCGAAAACTACTATAAAAAATGTGCCGAAGACGGCGCAACAAAAGATGATATTGAAGCAAGTAAGCGTGCTATGAGTTCTATGGAAGTCATACTTGCAGAGCCTTCCCGTTTGGAAAGACTGGCAACGGATATTCATGACCATTATATTATGTCTTGCGAATGTAATCCTGACAGAGTGCAAAAAGCAATGATAGTCTGCTCCAGCAGAAAAATTGCGTATTCCTTGCTTTTGAAATTCAAAGAAAAATATCCTGAATGGTTTGAAGAAAAGAAAACTCCTGATTGGATAACCGCAACAAAACAGGAATTGAATGAATTAAAACCTATGCCGTTTATGGCTATGGTGTCCAGCGTGGGCAGTAATGACGAAGCTGAAATGTACAATTATCTCGGCGGAGTTAAAAATGATAAACGCTCGGAAGAATTAGATGCAGCTTTCAAACAGGAAAAGTCTAATTTTCATATTGTAATTGTTGTTGATATGTGGATTACGGGTTTTGATGTTCCCTCTCTTACATACTTGTACAACGATAAACCTTTGAAGAAGCATTTGCTCATTCAAACAATCAGCCGTGTAAACAGAAAATATCCGGGTAAGGATTATGGTATAATTATTGACTATATCGGTATTCGCAATAATATGCGTGAAGCTATGAAAGTTTACGGCGGTAACAATTCTGTTGCGCCTACTTCCGACGATGTAGAGCAGGCAACCTCTGTGTTCAGAGAAGAACTTGAAATATTAAAATCCCAGTTTACCGGTTATGATTTGACGCCGTTTCTAAATCCAAGCTGTGATCCGGTAGAAAGGTATAAGTTGCTTTCAAAAGCTGCGGAATATGTTTTTCTCTCAACAAAACTCCTGAATACTGAGGGTAATGGCGGCTCATATCAAGTGTCATTCAAAACATATTTCTTGAAAACCGTCAAACGAATGAGAGGAGCTTTTGACATCTGTCAACCTTCCGGAAATCTCAAAGAAGATGAGTCGGCTTTGGCTCAGTGCTTTATGGCAATCGCAGGTTTTGTCCGTAAAATGAGTGGTACAAGCGAAGTTGATACAGATACTATGAACCGAGCTGTTTCTAAAATGGTGGAAGAAGCGTTAAGATACAATCAAGTTGAAAGCGTTTTGGAAAGCGGTGAGGAAGAAGATATTTTTTCTCCTGAATATTTTGAGAAATTATCTGATGTTAAAATGCCCGCTACAAAATTAGAATTACTTATTAAAATGCTTCGAAAGCAGATTAAGGAGTTTGGCAAGGTCAATCAATTAGCGGCAAAGACATTCCAAGAAATGCTTGAAAAGACAATTGCCGTGTATCACGAAAGGCGCAAACACCTTACCGCAGAAGAAGCCGGAGAGGCGCAGAATATAGCCTCCGACGATATTATAAGAGCCGCTACCGAACAAGCATTGGATATTCTACGCCAAATGAATGAAAACCGAGAGAGCTTCCGTAAACTCGGATTAACTTTCGAGGAAAAAGCGTTCTATGATATTTTAATCAGTCTTCGAGACCGATACAACTTTGAATATGGAACTGACAAAAAAGTGGACGGCATAGTTCTAAACGAGAAGTGTAAATCTCTTGCCAAAAAAGTTAAAGAAATTATTGATACCAAATCTTCTTATGCCGACTGGCTTAACAATCAGAATGTGCGTGACCAGTTAAAACTTGATATTAAGATTTGTTTGGTTCAGAACGGTTATCCGCCACTGTATAGCACCGAAGTTTTCAATAAGGTTATGGAACAAGTGGAAAATTTTGAGGAGAACTATTAAGACGCTCTAAAAAACAGATACTTATTGTTTAAAAAGAAATAATGAACTAACACGGTATAGACTTGTTCTCTGCCGTGTTTTCTTTTAATCATTAATCAGGTCTTAGGGTGTCCCTAACGAGGTTCTGAAATTGTGCGAAAAGCGGACAAGCTACCGTTTGGATAACCAAATGGTCTGCTTGCTAAGATTATACATTTAATCGAACAAACGAAATTAAGGCACAGCCTACTGGGTTTTTCTCCGTAAGTTGTGCCTTGTTTTTAGTTGTATATTACTTGTTCATTAACAATTTCTGTTGCTCGATTGCGAATGTTATTCATCTTCCGCACCCACAATATTGGGCTATCCGATTTCAATTTTTCCGTAACATTTTCTTTTTCGGCAAGGTCTTTTACCAAACGAGAAAAAAGATTTTGAGCCTGTTCTTCGATGTCGGTAAGATATGAATCGAGCTTACCGCTTGTCAGCAAATTGTAGTAACGCACCTTATGACTTTGCTTCAAATATCGTTTATGCCTCATTGCCCAAACGCCGATATTTGTTTCTTTTTCTTCCGCCGGCAACGAAAGATTAGGCAATAAATATCGCCGACCTGCGTATAAGCGCCGCCGTTATTTTCAAAAATTGTTTTCATATCTGAACCTCCTTGATTTCAGTAAGTTCATTATACGAAAAACAAAGAAAAATTGCGAATGTGCGGATTATTGTTTGAATATGATGTTCGGCTACCGGTAAAACTGTATTTTGCCAAATCCTATATGAACATTCGCACCAAGAAACCACCGTAATTTTGGTAGAATTACGGTGGTTTTTTTGTTGATTGTTGACTGGTTGCGTTATGCTATAATGACCCTGCAAATCGAAATTTTGTAACGGTAATAATGAAAACGGAGGACTTGCAATGCGGCTGGATGGATACGGGCTATTTGTTAAAAGACGGGCTGCTTTTTTTACTTTATGGAAGAAACGATTTTGAAAAGCGCACAAGCAAAAAATACGAGTATCCACAAAAGGCCGCGGACTTTTGCGCCGGACATTGATAAATCATAAATTTATCTTTATTCCATATAAGAGCCGCCACGACTTCTGTCATTATCCAACCACCAATTTGTTTGTTTTCTTCAGGTATTTTGCCGGAATAGGGGCATCCAAGCGCCAAGTAATATTCATTGGTCTTGAACCGTTATGCGAAACATAATTTGCAGTACCAAGATAAGTGTACGGTGCCGTATTGCCGTAAACATCATTCTTAAATTCGCGCACAAACAAGAGAACCTTGCTGCCGTTTTTGCGATGATTGATATACCGCTGACCGACTTTACCTTCTGCATTAGTCGTGCTTTGACTTTGCCAATGGAACAGAGTTTCGTTGATGGAATAATCCTGATACATGGTTGTAGGCGAGTAGTCTTTATCTGATTTGTTCAATGTGATAAAGAATACATCAATTCCCTTGTCGGGCAACCATTTTACACCTTCGCGAACCGTGCTTGGCTTCATAAAATCCATGGCAACAAGTAGTTGATCGCGCGTATAGGTACAATGTAGATCCAACGGACAATCAAATCCGAGGCGCACAGGCTCATCAATAAAATCAATGCGATTGTAGTTATATTTGAGCAGTGCAATTAGCTCGGAAAGCATGACAGGACTATTCAAAAGCGCCCGGAAATTTTCGAATACTTCGCCTGCGTTCCAATCCTCAATCGCTTTTCCCCACATTGTAATATAGAACATCTGAAGCATACGCTTTTCTATATCCGAAAGTCTTGTAAGGTCAAAATGGTCGATATTTTCCAAAACACGCAGCATAAACACAATCCATCGTCTTGAATCCACCAAGGCAAAACGACTGAGTGCTTTTGACATTACCTCTTCAATCGGTTCCTCGAAATTATCAATTATATCTGCACGTGCGCACAGACGAGAAAAAGAAGCAAATTTATAGATTGAGCGAGGATCCAAACGATAGTGGTCAAGAAAGTTTTCGAGAGTAAGTTTTAGGCCGGTATCTTCTTCAAAGGTTGCTATACGTGCAACAAGGCCGGCGCTGTTCCCATAAGATGCGCGAATGTTATCAAGAATATGTCTTGCTGCCTTCTTTTCAAGCTGGATATAGCATCCCTTTGGAAGTGAAATAAACCCATCCTTGATTTCACGTGTTACGCCTCGTGTGGTGTTGGAAAGTAGAGCGGCAAACTTATCTTCAAAATTATACTTTTTATTTGCTTGCCCAATAAAATCAAGCACGGTTAAGCATTCTTTATCTTCAGATAAACGCAGACCACGGCCAAGTTGCTGTAAAAACACTGTCAAAGATTCTGTTGGACGCAAGAATAAAACCGTGTTGACCTCAGGGATGTCCACACCTTCGTTGTAGATATCAACGACGAAGATAAACCGCACTTCACCTTTTACAAGTCTATTTTTTGCCGCTTTTCTTTCTTCGTCCGGCGAATGTCCGGTTAGGAACATCGACGGAATTCCGCGGGCATTAAAGTAATTGGACATAAATTCTGCGTGTTCAACCGTTACGCAAAATCCAAGCCCCTTTACATCATCAATATCGGTAACATATTTGAGCAATGAAGAAACCACCAAGTCGGCGCGACGGTTTGCTGTCATACCGCTGAGTGTATAAACCCGCGAAAGCTCGCCTTTATCATAGCCTCCGGCTGCCCATTTTAAGTGATCCAGATCGACCGTATCCGTTACACCAAAATATTGAAACGGACACAGGAGCTTGCGGTCAATCGCTTCGGGCAAACGAATTTCGGCCGCAATACGATTATTAAAATACGGCAAAATGCTCTTCCCGTCCATACGTTCAGGCGTTGCTGTCAAACCGAGAAGAATCTGCGGATGATAATAGGATAAAAGCTTTTGATATGTAGGTGCGGCAGCATGGTGAAACTCGTCCACAATAATATAATCATAAAAATCCGATGTTGTTTTCTCGGTACAACTCTGTGAGTTGAAAGTTTGAATAGATATAAAAAGATTATCTATGCTTTCCGGTTTATAGCTGCCTACAAACATATCGCCAAAGTTCGCGTCTTTCAGTACTGCGCGAAAGGTGTACATGCTTTGTTTTAGGATTTCTTCACGATGAGCCACAAACAGAAGCCGGCAAGGCTTATCCGGGTTTTGCTTTCGGAAACGTTTGTAGTCGAGCGCAGAAATTACCGTCTTTCCGGTACCTGTGGCGGCAACAACAAGGTTTCGATGATAGCCACGAACCTTGCGTTCCGCTTCCAGCTTATCAAGAATTTCTTGCTGATAAGAATAGGGCGCAATATCCATTGTATAAACTTCGGCATTATTACTGTCAAAGTATTTTTCGGCTTTTAACGCACGGGACAAACGCTCCTTTTGCTCCTCGTTGTAATATTCAAATTCATTGGAATTCCAATAGCTTTCAAAGGTAGCCTCGATTTTGTCAATGGTTTCCGGCAGGTCCTTCTTTGTAACTTTTACGTTCCATTCAAGACCGCTGGAGATGGCAGCGTTAGAAAGATTCGATGAACCCACATACGCCGTAGTAAAACCGGTATCCCGATAGAAGACATACGTTTTCGCATGAAGTCTGGTGCGTTTGGTGTCATAGCTCACCTTGATTTTTGTGTTAGGAAGTTTGCGGAGTTCTTCGATTGCCTTTACATCAGTCGCTCCCATATAAGAGGTTGTAATAATGCGGAGTTCTCCACCGTTTTTCGTAAAGGTTGTAAGCTCATCTATAATTAAGCGCAGGCCGCTCCATTTAATGAAAGATACCAGCATATCTATGCGGTTACAGGAGATAATTTCCTTCTTGAGTTCGGTAAACATCTGCGGCTCATGGATTGCTCCTGTAAATAACGAGCTTTGTGCAATAGACGTTTCGGGGCGAATAATCGCTGCTTTTTCATTGAGAGCAAGAATGCTGTTCTTTTTGTCAAAGAGCGAGAGCAACTGCTCGGCCTGTTCTGCGACTGTCATTTTACCAAGTTCGTTTTCTTTAGTTTCGTGAATAATCGTAGAAATAATTCGGTTTGCAAGCGCTACTTGTGCGTGCACATCACCGCCATTATCAGCAACATTATCAAGCCCTTTTTCTACAACTTCGGCAATGTATTTTGCCAGTATTTTGGACGCCTCGGCACGATCAATGGGCGCAGTAGTAGAGCGCTTGTCCGTAGAGGCAAGCTCCGTTTCTAATCCCTTATTGATAATTTGCTCATACAGTCCGTCGTGCAACATACGCTAAAATACCTGTCCCTGCAATCGTGTGCGACTTTTATAGACATGCGTGTATAAATTCTCCAGTAAGTTTGAACAGAATCACAAATCCGCTGTGGCACTATATCTTCCGCAAAAACGGAGGCAACGCAGTGAACGATCACGCACTTTGTCTGGTAAAGTTACAATAATAACAATTTTATCATCAAGGATATTATATCGCGCTTTGTTCTCCATGGCAACTATTTTAATTGTATAATGTAAAATTTGTGTATTCAGGGCTTGTTCCTGACAGCCGCTTTTGTGGGCAGCGGTGACGCCTACGCACCGCTTTACCGTAGCGAATATTTTAATTTATCTTGTCATTGCCTTAGCCACGGCAGCCGTGATTGCATTGGCTGCAGGGATCATCAAATCCCGCACAGCCAAGCGGGAAGAAGCCCGGGAAAACAGAGACAAGAGGAAGAACGGAAAATCGAGGATTACGACGAATAGCAAAGCAGAAAGCCACCGATGATCGGTGGCCTTCTTATGGTATACGGGGGGAGCAAATTGCTGCCTTCGTGGAATAAAACAGGGGAATTTGTGGGGAAAGGGGGCGCTTTTTGCCGGGGACGGCGAGTGACAGGATCTGCTAATTTTATAGGTTATACTGGTCCAAAAAGACCGTTGAGGACAAGCTTATGAAACTACTGGAAAAGCCAAAATTCACCACCGCCCACAGCCGTGCCGGGACCAAGCGCGCGCTGCTAGGGTGCGCCGGGCACTTGCTGGGTGGGTTTGTACTATCCGTCGGGGCGGTAGCCGGCGGGTGCAGCCCCTTTGCGGTGGCACTGGTGGCGGTGTCCGGGCGGCGGGATTTTCTCTTTTCCGCCCTGGGTGCCGGGCTGGGATATATGATCTTTGGTACCGGCACGGCTCGTGTGCGGTACTTTGCGGCGGCGCTCATCGCCTTGGTAGGCGCGCTGGCAATGGCTGCCTTTCTCCCAAGGCGAGACGCCCGGCTGCCCATGGCGCTGTCTTGTCTGGCAGTGGGGCTGACCGGGGCGGTGCTGCAACTGCGATTGGGCGGCGGCGCGGCAGATTATGCGCTGGTGCTGGGCGAGAGCATTTTGGCCGGTGGCGGCGGATATTTCTTCTTCCGCGCAGAGCATTGCAATTATCGCCGTCTGCGGTGCAAGGCTGCGCCTACCGGCGACTTGGTGTGCGTGCTCATTAGCGGCTCATTGCTGCTGATGAGCCTGTCTCGATTGACGATTTTTGGCATTGCACCGGCGCGGATTGCGGCTGTGCTGCTGATCTTGATTACCTTACGCTTTGGCTCGTCTCGACTGGGGGTCACCCTGGCCCTGTGCCTGGGGTTCGCCTTGGGTCTGGCCGGGCAAGACACCATGTTTTTGCTAGGTGCCTACGGCTTTTCCGCCCTGCTGGCGGCACTGTTTGATCGGTTTGCCTCCCTGGGCTGCGCCGGGGCGTTTGTGCTGTCTATGGGCTTTTTCTCTGTGGCGGCCAACCTGGGGCGTTTGAGTGTGTGCACCTTTGTGGAGAGTGCGGTGGCCGGCGTGCTACTGCTTTTGCTGCCTGCCGCCTGGGGCGATCGGTGCACTGCCTTTTTTGAAAACGGTGCGGATATTGCCCCGGAGGGCTCTCTGCGCCAAAGCCTGGTACTGCGGCTGCGGTTTGCTGCCTCCGCCATGGCCAGCGTCAGCGACAATGTGCGGGAGGTGCGGGAGAAGATCGACCGCATTAACGGCAAAAGGGGGTTGCCTCCGGATCCGGAAAAAAGCGATATGCGCATGGTGGCGGCGGACCAGTTTTACTCCATCTCCGACATGCTGTCCGATTTGGCCTTTGAGTTTGATCAGGCGGAGTGCTTTGACGCCAAAACAGCCGGAAAGCTGCGGCGGCTGCTGGGCGAGAGCGAAATTTATCCCAAAAATATCTCTGTGATTTTAGACAAATTTGACCGTATGCGCGTGGAGATCGCCTGTGACGATCCGGCACCGGGATTGTCCAGTCCGGTGCTCCAGGCCAGGATCAGCAAGACCTGCGGGCGCTCGTTGGAGGCAGGCCAGGTGACCCGCTACGGCAGCGAAAGTCTGTTGACCTTTAACGAAAAGCCCCTGTATTGTCTGGCTGTGGGTTACGCCCAGTACGCAGCGGAGGGACGGCTGTGCGGTGACACGGTAAAGGTGGCTCGGGACGGCCGTGGTCACCAAATTCTGATTATCAGCGACGGTATGGGTCGCGGCTCTCGGGCAGCGCTGGACGGCGCTATGGGCGCCGGGCTGCTGAGCCGTCTGCTCAGTGCAGGCTTTGGCTTTGACGCGGCGCTGAAAGTCGTCAACTCTGCGCTGCTGGTCAAGAGCAATGAGGAGAGCCTGGCTACCTTGGACTGCGCTTGCGTAGACCTGTTTACCGGTCGGTGCGCCTTTTACAAAGCCGGCGCACCCCGATCCTATGTGCTGCGCCACGGGCGGCTGACCCGGTGCGAGCTGGCCAGTATGCCGGCGGGCATTTTGCGGGGCATTACCTTTGCCAAGCGCACGGCGGTGCTGGGCGCCGGGGACACGGTGGTGCTGCTTAGCGACGGCATTACAGACGCGGACGCGGTAGGGCTGGAGGCGCTGCTTTGCCGCTTTCAATCCCAGGATCAGCAGGAGCTGGCAGATACGGTGCTGGCCTATGCCAAGGCTCACACCCCGGCGGATCGACGAGACGATATGAGCGTGATCGTGGCCCGGTTGCTGCCAAATTAAGGAGGAGCGAATACCATGTTTCTATACGGATTTGTCGGCAGCGCCCCCTGTGGCGAGCTGCTGCTGGAGAAGTTGCAGGCCTGCACCCAGTCGGGGCTGGACGGTTACGGCGCCGCCCTAATGCAAGGGGGCCAGCTGTTGTGTGTCAAAAGCAAAGAAAGCGTGACGGCATTGGCACAGCAGCTGCCGGAGAGCGCAGCGCCCTGTGGATTGGTACACGCCCGGTTTGCCACCTGTGGCGGGCGCACCGCAGAGAATGTGCACCCTTTTGTGACCGATGATTATTGCCTGGCAATGAACGGCACGGTGGAGAACGCCGTTGCCTTGCGCAGTGCGCTGAACCTGCTGCCCTACCCGGACAGCGACGGCGCGGTGCTGGCGGCGCTTTTGCAGGCGTATGCAGACAGCGGCACCGTTGCCGCTTTGCGTCTGTGCTGCCGTGAGGCTCGGGGCAACTATGCTTTGGCCGTGCTGCGTCGGGGTGAGGAATGTCTGTTCGCCTGTGCTCACGGGGCGCCGCTGTATGCGGCGGTAGGCGGCGGCAGCGCTTGCGTTTCTTCGGATTTGGCGGCACTGGAACCGGATCAAATGAAAATCTATGCCCTGTCTGCCGGGGAGTGCGTGCAGCTACGCCCGGGCAAGCTGCAGTTTTGGAACGCCAAGGGCAAAAAAATCAAAAAATCCCCCTGCGCGGTGACTTTGCGACGGCCGCCGGCAGCGGGCTTTGTAGACCCGGGAGAGGCGTTACAGGCGCTGCCCGGAGATTTGGAACTGCTGCTTCATCGCTTTGTGCGTGGGGACCAACCTCGGTTGGGCAAAAGCCGCCTGCGGCCTCGGGGCATCAGTCGGGTGCTGCTGGTAGGCTGCGGCACTTCCTATCAGCTGGCGCAAGCGGCGGCTTGTAATTTTGAGTCGGTGTGCGATGTGCCCGCTTTTGCCTATTCTGCTGGTGAGTTCTGCGCCGGGGGCGTGGTGTGCGACCGAGGCGCGCTGGTGGTGGGCATTTCTGCCAGCGGCCAAACGGCAGAGGTGGCGGAGGCGCTGCAAAAGGCGGCGGCCTTCGGTGCCCGTACGGCGGCGCTGACCGGCGACCCGGACAGCCCCTTGGCTCGTGCCGGGGGCACGCTTCTGTCCCTGCCTTGCAGCCTGCCCGGCGGGTTGCCGCCGGTGACCCACTTTGTGCTGGGCTATGTGCTGCTGGCGCTGGTGGCGGTGGACTGGGGGCTGCGCCAAAAGACTATTACCCCCTTATTCGGCCGCATGGCGGTAAAGCTGTGCGCCACCCTGCCGGACAAGCTGCGGCTGATCTTAAAAAGTGGCAGCGAACTGGACGCTTTGGCGGCGTACCTAACCGGCTATGATCGGCTGCTGTTTGTGGGTCAAAACATTGACCTGGCGGCAGCGGGCGCGATGGCCGGCGTGTGGAGCCGTACTCTGGGTGTGCCGGTGGAGACGGTGCCTGCGGCGGAGCTGCGCCACACCTTGCTGCCTACGGTGGACAGTCACACGGCGCTGGTGGCGTTGATCAGCAGTCGGGAACTGACGGAAAAAACCTGCGCTGCCCTGCAACTGGCGGCCATTCGGGGCGCGGGTACGGTGGCTTGCACGGTAGAGAGCCTGGCAGGGCAGCTGTCCGGCGCGCGGCAGGTATTTTTGTTTCCGGACAGCCTGCCTTTACTGGCGCCTGTGTGCCAGTGCGCTACCCTGTCTATGCTGCTTTTGCGGCTGTGTACCGCCCGGGAGCAGGCCGGGCGACCGGTGGAACAGCCGCCGGTGCTGCCCCGGTATTTTGCCGGATAGGGCATGTTTAGACCCAAGGGGCGCTTTTTCGCTATTTTCCTTGCAAAGCGGCGGGCTTTTCGCTATAATAGACCCGTATGAACGCGCGTTGCGCTTTGGAGGAATAGTATGGAAAAAATTCTTGTTTTGGATTTCGGCGGTCAGTACAATCAGCTGATTGCCCGCCGTGTGCGTGATCACGGCGTGTTTGCCGAAATTCTGCCTTATACCACCTCGCTGGATACCATTCGGCAGGGAAATTATAAGGGCATTATCTTTACCGGCGGTCCCAATTCCGTGTATGACCCGGCCTCGCCCCATTACACCCCGGAGGTGCTGGAGCTTGGCGTGCCGGTGCTGGGCATTTGCTACGGCTGCCAGCTGATGGCATGGATGCTGGGCGGCAAGGTAGAGACGGCGCCGGTGTCCGAGTACGGCAAGATCAAGTTGACCGTGCTGGGCGGCAGTGTGCTGCGGGATGTGCCCCAGGACTCCACCGTTTGGATGAGCCATACGGACTATATCGCCCAGCCTCCGGCGGGCTTTACCGTCACCGGTAAGACGGCGGACTGCCCCTGTGCGGCGATGGAGAACCCGGAGCGTGGCCTGTATGCAGTGCAGTTCCACCCGGAGGTGACCCATACCACTTATGGCAAGGAAATGCTTCATCATTTCCTGTTTGATGTTTGCGGTTGCTCCGGCGACTGGCAGATGGATAATTTTATTGAAAAGACCGTAGCTGCGCTGCGTGCGCAGATCGGTGACAAAAAGGTGATTCTGGGCCTTTCCGGCGGTGTAGACTCCTCCGTGGCAGCGGGCCTGCTGTCTCGCGCGGTGGGCAAGCAGCTTACCTGCGTGTTTGTGGACCAGGGCTTAATGCGCAAGGACGAGGGCGATTTTGTAGAAAAGACCTTTACTTCCTTGTTTGATATGAATTTTGTGCGGGTCAACTGCCAGGAGCGCTTTTTGCAGGCGCTGAAGGGCGTCACCGACCCGGAGCAAAAGCGCAAGATCATCGGCACCGAGTTCTTTAATGTGTTTTGGGACGAGATCCGCCACCAGGATGAGCTGGGCTACTTTGCCCAGGGCACCATTTATCCGGACTGCATTGAGTCCGGCAAGGGGGATGCGGATACCATCAAAACCCATCATAATAAGGTAAAGATGCCGGAGGATGTGCAGTTCCTGGGCTTGGTAGAGCCGCTGTGCGACCTGTTTAAGGACGAGGTGCGCAAGGTGGGTACCATGCTGGGCATTCCCAAGGAGCTGGTGTGGCGCCAGCCGTTCCCCGGCCCCGGTCTGGGCGTGCGAATCTTGGGCGAGATCACCGCAGATAAGATCAAGGTGCTGCAAGAAGCGGATTGGGTCCTGCGGGACGAGATGGCCAAGAATGGGTACGAGAAAGAGATGGCCCAGTTCTTCTGCGTGCTGCCCTGTGTCAAGACGGTGGGCGTGATGGGCGATCATCGCACCTACGATCACCTGGTGGCCATTCGTGCCGTTACCACGGATGACTTTATGACTGCCGATTGGGCGCGCATCCCCTACGATATCCTGGCTACTGTCAGCAACCGCATCACCAACGAGGTGGAGCATGTCAACCGCGTGGTCTACGACATCACTTCCAAACCGCCCGGTACGGTGGAGTGGGAGTAACTCCGCTACCTCGATAAACGCCCTATTCATAAGGCATTCGGGAGTTTTGCAACCCAAAATGGCAACATTTTGGCAACAATAAAATATTCACAAAAGATTAAGAGCTATCAGACATCAAGTCCGATAGCTCTTTTTTGTTTTATGATTCTTCTATATCTTTGATTGTTTTATGTTCTTCATTTTTGCAAACAACCTAGTGTTATGGCAGAGCTAAAATCAAAGCGAGATGATTTCACAAAAATTTTGTCTTTGCTACGAAAAGAAGTTAAGGTTGCTACCAATATTTTGGAGGACAACGATGAAATCAAACACAATATGAAAGCTGAAAAGGCAATGCAACAAAAACGCTTTATTACGAAGCAAAAAACAAGACATAGGCACGATGACCTATGCAGATAAGGAGAATTTTATGAAAAAGTATATTACCGACGAAAACACGGGCATTAACTACACACTTGTAGGCGATGTGTATATACCGAATCTTGTATCAACCGATACTAATTATGAAATCGGCTATTGGGGCAGAAAACATAAGGAATATATTAAACAATATAAACCGGCGTTTTATACAACCATGCTTACTCAATGTAAACTAAATTCATACTTGCACGATGTAGATGTCCGGGCAACAGAAATGTATGATACACTCGTTAAGAAATTAGCCGAACAAGAAAATATAACCGAATACCTCAAAGCGACCGATATGCTCGCCTGAGTTCAGGCTATGAATAATATTTCAAATAGAGCAAGGGAGATTGTGCATAATGAGTTTGTAATTGAGAATTACAATAAACTATGATATAATAAGCGAAAAGGTTGTGATAATATGGGAAACAATATGTTGATATATCAAGATGAAAACGGAATTACAAAAGTTTCGGTTAGGTTTGATGAAGATGATATTTGGCTTACGCAAAATCAGATTGCAGAACTTTGTAATACTACTAAGCAAAACATCAGCCTTCACATAAATAATATTTTTAATGATGGTGAATTAAGTCAAAATTCAACTGTCAAGAAATACTTGACAGTTCAAAATGAAGGTGGCAGAAAGGTTAATCGTAATCTTGATCATTATAATCTTGATATGATTATTGCACTGGGTTGCAATTACGATAGTAACTTCTAAGAACACAGTCGTAAAAATAACCGAAAGTGCAGCGATCACAAAAAACGAAATACACTTTGAATATAATGACAGCCAAAACAATCAGGGCACAGGTAATATTATACTCAAAAATGACGGCAGTGATTTGACTATATCTTCTGATGATGAAGGAAATATATTTTTCGCCCTTGCAGAAAAATCAGATCAACCAATTACTAAAGAAATAGACAGAAAGACATTGTTAAAGTGGCTTGAAACAAAAATTTCCATGTCACAAATTAAAGCGTTAGGATACGAAATTGAAGAATATAGTTTGATGGAACGAGATGGATTGAATAGGCTATATCAAATAAAGAATGGTGTTACATATGCAGAGAACAGCCGAGAGACTTTCCGAAAGCAGGCTATGCACCATTTTAGGAACGCTGCCTTTATTGAAGACAACGGAAAAGCAACAAATAGTCCGAATTATCGATATCGTTTAACAAATGAAATGCTTTCTCTTATCCATAGAGATGGAACAGACAGTTGGGAATCAGAAAAGCTGAAATTTCTGAAAGCTCACGAAACATTGGTTGATCTTTATGCTTCTAAACGAACAATGAGAAAAATGCCTGTTCGGATTAACGGTGATGACTTTACATTCTCTCCCGGTAAGCATAACGAACTTCAAAAGGCTATCATTGAAGAATTCGCTCCACGTTTTGCTCCAAATTCTGAGTGCCTTTATGTAGGAGATACTACAGAAAAGGATTTGGTAAAGAATGTTGCAAAACTGCAAGAACTCGGATTTGCAATTACGCTTCACGATAAAATGCCCGATGTTGTCCTCTACTCTGAAGACAAGGATTGGCTATACTTTATCGAATCGGTTACATCCGTTGGGCCGATGGAGCCTAAGCGCATCAAAGAAATCGAGGAAATGACGACTGGCGTTACGGCCGGGAAAATATATGTTACGGCATTTCTGGATTTCAAGACATTCAAGCAGTTCTCAGAATCCCTTGCATGGGAAACAGAGGTCTGGATTGCCGATATGCCAGATCACATGATTCATTTGAACGGAGATCGTTTTTTAGGACCGAGATGAATAATATGACAGTTGTTTATTGCAAAATGTCCACCAAGTTATTGATAAAAAGAAAGAGATTGAAATGACAAATTACGAAACCTTGCAGAAAATTTGTGAAAGAGCAAAAGAGAACATAGATTTGCTTAATATTTCAGGAAAACTTGATGCACTTAGCAAATGCATCGCTTTTGCTGATGATCTCCATAAGTGGGTATCTTATTGTGATAATGTGAAAGACTATATTTTAGTCAAAGAAGCCCAAACCGAATGTATAAACTCAATTTATATGTGCGCTCAAGGATTTTATAAGGAAGCAATAACAACTCTGCGTCAGTTTTTTGAACATATGCTGTTTGCCATATTGCTATCAACTAATGATTATAAATATAGACTCTGGCAAACCGGACGGTATGATATGTCGTGGTCACAAATTGTAGATGATCAGAATGGTATATTTGGGAAACAGTTTATTAGTGTATATGCCGAGAGCTTAGATGAGGTACGAAGTGTAGAATTCCTTACAATTGCCAAAAATGTATACAGAGAATGCTCAGAGTATGTACATGGTAATTTTGAGAAGCTAAGTTCACTGCCCGATAATCTCCTATTCGACGAAAATGCTTTTGAACAGTATGTAGAATATTTTTCAAATATTCAATATCTAATTTGCGTGGCTTTATTTATTAGATTTAGACATATATTTAATACACCTGAGACAATTGTTGCACTTGAGCCAATTATTTCAGATAACTTGGGAACATTATCAGAAATTCAACTATTGCTTTCGCCTGAAGGAGTAAACTAATATGAGTGATTTAGTTTTTAGAACTGAAGAATTAACTAACCATCAAATAGCAGAATTGTATGTAGCATCTGATTATGAGCAAAGTATTATTGATAAGCTTAAAGCTCCCTCTCCGGTTTTGTTAATTGGAAGTAGAGGTGTTGGAAAATCATTTCTATTCAAAATGAGCGAAATTCAGATGCTTCAGGAATTCTCTGAGAGAAAAATTTTACCGGTATTTTTAACGTTCAGAAAAGCTTCGCTATTGAAAACGTCAAATCCCGAACAGTTTCAGAACTGGATGCTCAGTCGAATTTGTTCCGAAGTTCTTAGAGCGTTAAAGAAAACAGGGAAACTATCCCCTATATCTGGCGGATTATCATTATTGGCGGGTGAAAGTTCGACTGAATCGAGCAAAATTGACGATATTGCAAAAGCCTTTGAGGAGTCTTGGAAAACACCAGGAGAATTGATCGATGTTACTAAAATCCCGTCTTTGGATGATTTTCTAAATACAGTAGAAGATTTATGCGGTGAACTGGATATTTCACGTATCGTCCTATTTATCGATGAAGCCGCACATGTTTTTTTACCACAGCAGCAAAGAGAGTTCTTCACATTATTTAGAGATTTAAGATCACCCTATATCAAATGTAATGCAGCAGTATATCCTGGTGTAACCGTTTATGGGGAAACATTCGAGCCAATACATGATGCTGTCAAGGTATCTTTAGTTAGAAATGTAAATGATTCAGACTATGTGTCTATCATGAAGCAGATGGTATTAAAGCAGATCCGTGATAGCAGTTTAGCCACTAATCTTTCAAGACATGGAGAGAATTTCACTTTGCTTGCGTATGCAGCATCAGGAAATCCCCGATATCTTT
Organism: Oscillospiraceae bacterium; assembly: GCA_025757685.1. Classification (NCBI taxonomy): domain Bacteria; kingdom Bacillati; phylum Bacillota; class Clostridia; order Eubacteriales; family Oscillospiraceae; species Oscillospiraceae bacterium. The sequence continues at coordinate 19,969 of CP107220.1, forward strand.
TAACAAGCGTTTCTATGGCCGAAAGAATCGATGCAAAGTCAGTCAATCAAGTCTTTAGAGATTACTATCGTGAAAAGCTTTGGGCAGAGCATACCAAATTAGCAGACAGATATCCCGGGTATAAGGATTTCATTTCATGGGGACGTGACTTTCTTGAAACTACTGTACTTCAAGAATTAAAGAGAAAAAATGATGATTTCCTCGAAAATAGTAATGGTAAAGGAACAACAGCATATTTCTGGATTAATAATAATGCTCCTCAAGAGGTTAAAGAGGCTCTGAGAATACTTGAGTATTCTGGTCTGATTTATGAAGACGCTGCTGGAATACGTGCAACCCGCAGTGAGATTGGTACACGATACATGGTAAATCTCGGGTGTTTACTGGCATCTGAAGCAACTCCTTCAGCAACAGGCATGAAAATAATCAAAGCATCAGATATTAGAAGAATGAGCGAATATGGTGCAAATTATCCTGTATATCAAGGGGTTCAGGGTAAGATCGTTGGAAGCGAAACAGATGCGCTTAAGGAGCAGTTGGATAAATCAATAGATTTGCTTGAGCTAACAGATTGGCAAAAGCAGAAGATGCATGAGATTTCGATTGATACCATTGGAGATTTAATTTCCGCACCAGAAGAAAAGTTAAAACAAGCAAAATATATAGCAGATGTGCGAGCTAGAACAATAAAAAACGCCGGAATTGCAGCTGTATGTGAGTATTTGCTAGGATAATCATGCCTCCCGATAGGCAAGTGGATATATGCTATGATTTTTACTAAATCGCCCATATAAATGTCGAAACCAACTATTGATAGCAACCCCTGATAGCTTTTTGATAGCAGAAAGTCGGATACCCCATAGGATTGGGATAATTGGTATCAAATTAAGCCAAATGGAATCAAACGGTCTATACAGAAAAGCTTAGATTGCATTTCCGCTTGACGAGTGGGAGTAACTCCGCTGACTCGATAAACGCCCTATTTATAAGGGTTTCAAGAGTTTTGTAACCCAAAATGGCAACAGTTTGGCAACAATAAAATATTCACAAAAGATTAAGAGCTATCAGACATCAAGTCCGATAGCTCTCATTATATTATTAAATTAGAAATCGCAATTGAAAAAATAATCTGTCTAACTTTAAATTGCGATTTCAATAATAAATTCCAACTAAAAAATTCATTAAGAACAAGCAATGCTTATATCAAGTATATCTAAAACATTTATAAAAAACTTAATAATCAATTATTTGTTTGTTCTTTTGGAAGTGTTACAAGCATTACTGTTCCATTTTTGTCGCTCTTTTCAGCTTTTACCGTACCGTTGTGCAAAAGTACAATTTCCCATACAAGTGATAGTCCAAGACCTACACCGCCGTATGCTCTGCTACGAGATTTATCAATACGGAAAAATGGTTGAAAGATACTTTCTCTGTACTGCTCGGGTATACCATAACCGTTATCTTTAACTCGTATATAAAGCTGATTATTCTTTTCGTCAACAGTTATAATGACAGAAGCGTTTTCTCTGTTGTAGCGTATTGCGTTTTCAGTTAAATTGAATAATAAACGATAAATTAAGGTGTCACTGCCTATCATCCTACCATTGCCGTTGTATTCAAGGCGAATATTCTTTTTTTCTGCAAGGGGAGCAAGGTCGGTAAATATTTCTTCAATCATAGGGGCAATTTCTATTGTATCTTTGCACTCAACTGTACGAAGCTCACTCATTTCAAGCAGAGTTTTTGTCATTTGTGACATTCTTTCGTTTTGCTCTTGTAGCAGTGCAAGAAATTCTGCTGTATCGTTGCTCATATTTGGGTGCTCAACAGAAAAAAGTTCAATTTGTGCTTGAGTTAAGGCAAGTGGTGTTCTTAACTCGTGCGCTGCATTTCCCGTGAATTGCCGTTGAGCAGTAAAACCGTTGTCGAGTCGGTCAAGCATATTGTTAAAGGATTGACAAAACTGTTTGAATTCAGGCAAAACATCGGCGCTTATTTTCATATCTGCCAAATTGTTGGGCTGTACATTCTCTACTTGAGAGGCAAAACTTTTTAGCGACTTTAAAGCACGACCACTGACAAAATATGCAAGTATACCACCAAGTACGCTTACGGCAATTGTTATGTACCAATTAGTAGTATTGAATGAAGCTTGTGCACCACTGATAATAATGGTAAGCTCACGGTCGAGATTTTCATTTTCCGGATTAAATGAACTCGGTTTGCCTTTATCAATTTCACTATATGCTGATATTCCGCTGCCTATTGAATCCATATATCGTTTGCCTGAAAAACCGATTAAACAATTCATCAGCACACAAGTTATGCAAATTAAAGCGGTGGTCATTAAGGTTATTCGCCATTGTAAAGAAAGTTTTTTCACTTTTTCTCCTCCATTACATAACCCTCGCTTATACGGTTGTGAATAGGGTCATAGCCTAATGCACTACGAAGCTTTTTTCTTAATGATGAAATATGCACTCTTATTGAGTTGCTGAAATTGTCAACACTGCTGTCCCATACGTGTTCAATCAACTCCTCTTGACTGACAGGTCTGCCTTGATTCAACATTAGATATTCAAGTATGCCTGTTTCCTTGCGAGTTAAAGATAATTCTTCATCCTTTACATCTGCTTTGCGTGTTTTTGTGTTAAATGAAAGATTTGAACATTTTAAAACAATATCGTTTTGAGTGAACTTTCTAAGGGTAAGGTTTCGTATTCTTGCCGAAAGCTCATCTAAGTGAAATGGTTTTGTTAAATAATCATTTGCACCTTCATCTAATCCTAAAACCTTGTCTGCAACCTCACAACGGGCTGATAAAATTAAAACCTTTGTGTCAATGTCTGTTTGCCTCAGAGTTTTCAATACGGTCATTCCGTCAACATTAGGTAGGTTTAAATCGAGCACAACAAGGTCGAAACTTTCAACACTAAGCATATCTAATGCCTTTTGACCGTCATAGCAATAATCAACACTGTAAGCAAGACGCTTAAGACTTCTTACGATTGTGTCACAAAGAGCAACCTCGTCTTCAACAACTAAAATATGCATAAATATCTCCTGTCACTTGGAAAAATATCTTTATTATAGATTATAACATAAAAAAATAAAATCTTTGTTAAATTTCTTTCTTAACAAGGATTTTATATCGTTCGTGATATAATAAGGCCAAAAATGAAGGGAGTGGTTAAATTGTTCAAAGTAAAAAAAGCAATATCTCAAATCGGTTTCCTTGCTGCCGGAGTGGTTATGCTGTGCTATGGAGCAATGCGTGGTGAGGCAGACACTGTGCTTAGTAAAGCCATAAGATTATGCTTGGAGTGTATTGGAATTGGATAAAAGAAAAAAGAATGTTTCAAAGCTTGTAAGCCGTTTTCGTACTTGTATTCAGGCAGGTGCAACGCTTTTGACAAATATTCATTTACCTAATTTTTTTAAAGGCGGAATATATCAGGGCAATGGCAAGGCTGTGTGCGTACCGGGGCTAAATTGCTACTCTTGTCCTGCTGCGTCGGGTGCGTGTCCAATCGGCTCGTTTCAGGCTGTTGTAGGCTCATCAAAATTTAAGTTTTCCTATTATGTAACAGGATTTTTAATTTTGCTTGGCGTGTTGCTTGGTCGATTTATTTGTGGCTTTTTGTGTCCGTTTGGATGGATTCAAGATTTGCTTCATAAAATACCGTGTAAAAAGCTTTCAACAAAAAAACTAAAGCCTTTAACATATTTAAAATATATCATCTTGCTGTTGACGGTTGTATTACTACCTGTACTTGTGGTTAATGATGTTGGAATGGGCGACCCGTTCTTTTGCAAATATATATGCCCACAGGGTGTGCTTGAGGGTGCAATTCCATTGTCTGCTATTGATGAGGGTATACGCTCGGCTTTAGGAAATAAATTTATTCAAAAGCTTATTATTTTGATTATTGTAGTTGTACTGAGTGTGGTTTTCTATCGACCGTTTTGCAAGTGGATTTGTCCACTCGGTGCTTTTTATGCATTGATGAACAAGGTGTCGTTGCTTGGCATAAAGGTTGATGAGCATAAATGCGTGTCTTGTGGCAAATGCGCAAGAGCGTGTAAAATGGATGTTGATGTAATAAAAACACCAAACAGCACTGAATGTATTCGTTGTGGTAAGTGTATAACTGCTTGTCCTACGGATGCACTAAGCTTTCACTACGGATTTGGTATGCCTGAAAAAAATCTTTGCAACACTGTAAAAGAAAATAACAAAACAGATATGAAAACAAATAACAAAAAAGATATAACAACGGAGGAATAATAATTATGAAAAAATCAAAAATATTAACTATACTTATGGTTTTAGTGCTTATGGTTAGCCTTGTTGCTTGTTCAACAACTAAAAATAACGACAAATCTAAGTCAAATAATACGGCTGATATTTCATCTTTAATGAAAAGTGAACCAAGCGATTTAGAGGGCGCAACTGCACTTTATCAAAAGCTTATGCAAAAAGAAAATGAAATTTTATCAAGTAATTCACAGCTTTGGGAAAAAGTGTTTTTGTCAGCAAATAAGGACTCTTCTAAGATTGAAGACGGAACAAATTACGGCGACTTTTTGCTCAATACTATTGAAAACGGTAAAGATAACTTTACTGCAGATGAGTTGAAAATTCTTAAAGACGGTGCAAATCAAATTAAAGAAATTGAGGGTAAACTCACAATTTTAGAACAAAAATATCCGGGCTGTGGCAGTAAGCCGAGCGAGGGTGAAAGTGTTGACGCTGAAAGTGCAGGTATGGTAAGTAACAATAGCAAACTTACTAAGTTTCCAAGCTTTAAGGGTAAGGACCTTGACGGAAATGATGTTAACAGTGATGACATCTTCTCATCTAACAAAGTAACGGTTATAAATTTTTGGTTTACTACTTGTAATCCTTGTGTAGGTGAACTTGGCGATTTGGAAAAGCTTAATAAAGAACTTGCACAAAAAGGTGGTACCGTTATAGGTATTAACTCATTTACTCTTGGCGGTGACAAGACTGCTATATCTGAGGCTAAGGATGTTTTGACCAAAAAAGGTATTACCTACAAAAATGTTTGGTTTGATTCAAACAGTGAGGCCGGTAAATTTGCTTCAGGTCTTTATTCATATCCAACAACGTATGTAGTTGATAAAAACGGAAATATTGTAGGTCAACCAATTGTTGGTGCAATAACTTCATCATCACAAGCAAAGCAACTTAATAAACTTATTGATCAAGCAATTGAAAACAGTAAAAAATAAAGATTTTAAATATCTGGGTTCGGGGGTGCAGACATATTCTTGGACTGTTTAAACAGATAAACCAAGACGATGTCTGTACTCTACCGGGCTCATAAATCCCAGAGATTGTTTCATACGTTTGGTGTTATACCGGATGATATAATTATTAATTTCATCTATAAAAGTCTGCGCAAAAATTCTTTTTGACAAAAGAGTTGTAAACAAAGTTGATCACTTCTTCCACTTGCCTGCGCCTTATTCTTTAATCGGGAATAAATGGCGCCCGATGACTTGCAGGTAAAAACGATAATGCATTTAAGGCTTCCGCTTTTGCGGGAGCCTTTTTTGTGTGGATTTATTGCTGGTGGTTGTTTTTTGTGGCGAAAAACAGAAAAAATTCTCCAAATCCCTTGACGAAAAAGGGAGAAATGGATAGAATAAAACCGATTAGAAAGTTTTTTAGAGAGAGAAGAGGTATGACTATGGGTCGGCGGATTTTGGCTGTGTTGGCAGCGCTTTTGGCGCTTTTGGCGCTTTTGTGGGCAGCGGTGCCGGCCTATGCAGCTTCGCCGGCGGTGGACAGCGCCTACCTGACCCGGGAGCCTTGGCAGAATGTGCCGGTTACAGAATTCCGGGCGGATGGTGCGATGGGCTATTACCAAATCTATGCCGACACGGACAATCATTGTCTGTATTTTGCGGTGAGTATGCAAGATCAGCAGGTGGAACCGGGGGCGAATACCGCCGCCGTTGCGCTGAATTTGCAGGTGTCCTCTGCCAAATTCTCCACTAGGAAATTTACATTTACAACCGGCGCAGACAAGGCGTTGCAAAGCTACGACGGCATTGCCAGCGGCTGCAATATGCAGGTGGAAATACTGGAAAACAGCGGCGGTTACGGCATCGCAGACGGCAATGCCTACTTTGCCATTGCGCTGGATAAAAGCCTGTGTGGGCCGTTGACGGTGCGGCTGGATTATAACTGCGGCGAGCGGGGCATTTGCCTTTTGGAGCGCGCTGCTTTCGACTACACTTTGCCGGAAAAGGCAACTGCAAGTCGCAATGCGCGCGCCGGGACAAAGCAACCAACCCGGCAAACCACAACGAAAAAGAAAAAAGAGACCACCACCAAATTTACCTACACCGGCACAGTGCCCCACACGGCCAAAAGCGCACGGAAAAGCAGCGCCCAAACAGTAAGTAAGTTTGCGTACACCGGCGGGGCAAACACCGGTGATACGGAGGAAGAACTGCCAGTACAAACCGGCGGCACAGCCGTGCTTACCGACGGTACATACACCGCAGCGGTGGCGCCTACGCACCGCTCTACCGTAGCGAATATTTTAATTTATCTTGCCATTGCCTTAGCCACAGCAGCCGTGATTGCATTGGCTGTAGGGATCATCAAATCCCGCAAAGCCAAGCAAGAGGAAGCCCGGGAAAAACAGAGACAAGAGGAAGAACAGGAAATCGAAGATTACGACGAATAGCAAAGCAGAAAGCCACCGATCATCGGTGGCTTTTTGTTACAAGTCAAACCGCACCTTGGTCTGCGCGGCGGTAGCGGCAGCAGACCAGTGGCGTTGTCGATTTTCCTATAATTGGCAAAGGGCAGTTCGCCGGGGCGGCTGACCATTCGATGGTCGCGGTTGTCCCGGAGCAGCAGTAGGTTGGAGAGGACGATATTTCGCTTAGACGGTTTGTGCCGCAGCGCCGAATAAAGGTACCAACTTCATCCATTTCCTACAAAAAAGAACCCGCTGATGACTGTTCATCAACGGGTTTGTCGGCTTAGGACGATTTTAATCCGGGTCACAGAGAGGACAGGGCGCCGAGAGCAGCGGTGCCGACGAAGGCATAAAACAGCGACATTGCCACTACGGAGATGACCCACACAATAATGTTGGCCCAAATAAAGTTCTTTTTGTTCTTATTGGTGTTGGGGCTGCACAGCCACACGATCCAGCAGATCAAATTCACCACCGGCAGGGCGGAGAGAATGAACATACCCACATACTGGCCAATGCTCATCACCTGGGTGGTGGGATCATAGGCCGGGGGCGCCGGTTGATAGGGTGGCTGATAGGGTTGTTGATAATTGCCCTGAGGGTTCGGGTTTTGCTGATTGTATTGGTCCATTTGGTACTTCCTCTTTTCTTAAAAAATGTGCAGAACTCTGCACCCATAGCATACCATACCTGGCATTAGCTGTCAATTCTTGCCTTTGCCGGGCAAATTTACGGCGCAGATCCCGATGGTAACCAGCGCGCCGGACAGCAGATAGCGCCAGGAGAAAGGCTCCCCCAGCAGCAGGCAGGAGAGTACCACCCCCAGTACCGGAATAAAGGCGTTATAAATGGCAATCTGCCCCACCGGGTGGTAGCGCAGCAGTTGGTTGTAAAACGAAAAACCCACGGCAGACACTGCCACCAGCGCCGCCAGGATCAGCAGTCCCTTGGGGTGTACACCCACCGGGTGGGCGCCCATCAGCAGCCCGGCAGGGATCAGCAGCGCGCCGCCCAGTGCCAGGGAATGGCCGGTAGCCACCAGCGGGTCCATTTTGCGGGTGACCACCCGGGTCAGCAGTCCACCTGCCATGGCGCACACACTGCTGCACAGCAGCATACCGTCGCCGGAGAGGGTGAACTGCCCGGCGGTGCTGCCCAGGTTGATGAGCACAATGCCGGAGAACCCCAACAGGCAGCCGAAAATCGACCGTAGGGTGAGCTTTTCCCGGAACATCACCGCGGCTGCGATAATCAGCAGGAAAGTGCCCAGGCTGTCCAGGATAGACGCCCGGCCGCCGGGGGAATTGGATACGCCCAGATAAAAGAAAAAGTAGTGCAGCGCCGTGTTGACCAGACCAAAGAGCACCAGCTGCCACCGTGTCTTGCCCCGGGGCACCGCAAAGGAGCGGCCGCACAGCTTGGCTACCGCCAGCACCACCAGACCGGCCAGCAAGAACCGCGCTCCGGCGAACAGTGCCTTGCCGCCGGTGTCTGTGCCGGCGATGCCAAAGTCCGCCAAACCCAGCTTGATCAGGGGAAAGGCGCAGGCCCAGCTTAGCGCCGCGCTGCCGGCAAACAGGGGCACCCATTTTCGATTTTCAAACACAGAGGCTCGGCCCATTTTGTTCTCCGTTCTCGGCACACAGCCGCAGATCATCCTTTGTTTTTGCCGGATTATTGTATAATAGCCGCCGCCAAAAGTCAACAAACGCGCACCGTCGCCTGCCGGCAGCGTCAGTTATACTGCCGTTCAAATAATTCTTCATAGGTGGTGCTCAAAATCTGCCGAATGTGGCGGATCTCGTCTGGATAAATATGCCGCTGCCCCACCTCGATCTTGGCCACGGCGCTGCGGGTGATGTCGCACCCGGCCAGCTGTAATTTGGCGGAGAGCAGCTCCTGGGTCATGCCCTTTTCTTCCCGAATATGGCGGATATTCCGCCCCATCTGCTTTTCAAATTCAATATTCATGGTCAACCTCTTGCACCTATTTAAGAACAATTTGCGTTGACTTTATTGTATCTTTGTGCTATTCTAAGATTGCACCTGTATAGGTGCAATTATGCGGAACCAGAAAGAACAACAGAAAGAAGGAAATGCAAATGAAAAGAAAAATCAGTATTCTTTTGGCGCTGATGATGGCCGTCTGTATGGTAGGCGCCGTGCAGATCACCGCCTATGCCGCCACTACGGCCAAGAGCGTGTCGCTGTCTACCACCACTTACACCTACGACGGCAAGGTGAAGAAGCCTAAGGTGACCGCCAAGGACAAGAAGGGCAAAAAGATCGCCGCCAAGTATTACACGGTCAAGTACCCCTCCGGCAGAAAAAATGTGGGCACTTATACGGTTAAGGTCAAATTCAAGGGTAAGTACAAGGGCACTAAGAGCGCCAGCTTTAAGATCGTGCCCAAGGGGACTGCCGTCTCCTCTGTGTCCGCCGGTAAAAAGTCCTTTACCGTTAAGTGGAAGAAGCAGGCCACCCAAACCACCGGCTATCAGGTGCAGTATGCAGAGAACAGAAGCTTCAAATCCGCCGGCAGCAAGACCGTAAGCAAGAATTCCACCACCTCGCTGAAAGTAAACGGCAAACCCATTAAAAAATACTATGTGCGGGTGCGCACCTATAAGAAAGTGGGCAAGACCAACTATTACAGCAGCTGGTCAAAGGCTTCCTCCGTCACCACCAAAACCGGGCTGAGCCTGAACGCCTACAAAATCACCCTCTTTAACGGTGAGGGTTACAAATTAAAGTGCACCGGCACGGATAAAAAGATCACCTGGCAGACCAGCGATCCTACCGTGGCGGTGGTGAACCGCTCCGGCGAGATCAGCGCCAACGGCTCCGGTCAGTGCACCATTACGGCCAAAACCGCAGACGACCGGATCAGCTGCAAAGTAACAGTGCCGGAGTATTACCCGGAGAATTACAATGTACCGGACTTTGGTGCGTACTTTAATGTGCCGCTGGTTGACTACGACAATAAAGGAGATGGCGATACAGTATTCTGTGTTTATTCTTATGATGCGGTGGTCAGTCAAAGCGCCGATTGGTTGAATGATTACTACGATATATTGCAGGATTATGGATATGAATTCTATAGAGAAGACGATAAGCGGGATGAAGATGGCTTGTATTATTACTCGTTTATAAATGAGGACACAAATGATTTGGTTATGCTTGCGGTAGCATTTTACAATAACACACCCGATCATATTATCGTTACTTACATCAATACAACGAATTATTGATTTTGCTGTTCCGAGCCCCTTTGCACAGCCGTGCAAGGGGGCTTTTCCTTTTTGTGCAGTAGCCGTTTTTATTGCATTTTCAGCCGGGGTATGGTAGAGTTATAATAGGTATAAAAAATAGACAGACGGCGCGGGCCGGGAAGGGGAATGGTATGAAAGGTATAATTTTGGCAGGGGGCAGCGGCACCCGGTTGTATCCGCTGACCCAGATCACCTCCAAGCAGCTGCTGCCGGTGTATGATAAGCCTATGATCTACTATCCGCTGACCACGCTGATGTTGGCGGGGGTGCGGGATATTCTCATTATCAGCACGCCCCGGGATCTGCCCCGATTTCAGTCTCTCTTGGGGGACGGCGCCCGGTTCGGTCTGCGGCTCAGCTACAAGGAACAGCCCTCCCCGGATGGGCTGGCCCAGGCCTTTATCCTGGGTGCGGACTTTATTGGTGACGACTGCTGCTGTATGGTGCTGGGGGACAATATCTTTTACGGCGCCGGGCTGAGGCGGCTGCTGCAAAGCGCGGTAGAGAACGCAGAGCAAAATCATCGCGCCACCGTGTTCGGCTATCATGTAGAGGACCCGGGGCGCTTTGGCATTGTGGAGTTCGACCGGGAGAACCGGGTGGTGTCGCTGGAGGAGAAGCCGGCGGTGCCCAAGAGCAATTATGCGGTCACCGGGCTGTATTTCTATGACAATCGGTGCGTGGACTACGCCGAAGGACTGACCCCCTCCGCCCGGGGAGAGCTGGAAATCACCGATCTGAATCGGCTGTACTTACAGGCGGGGGATCTGGATGTAAAACTGCTGGGGCGGGGCTACGCCTGGCTGGATACCGGCACCACGGACAGCCTGTTAGAGGCCGGCAACTTTGTGCGTACGATTCAGCACCAGCAGGGGGTGGAGATCTCCTCCCCGGAGGAAGTGGCCTATATTAACGGCTGGATCACCGCCGATGATTTGGCGGCAGCGGCCAAGACCTATGGCAAATCCGCATACGGCGCCTACTTGCAGGCGGTGGTGCGGGGCGAAATACAATACTGAGGTGCGAGGATGACTGTACTTGTGACCGGCGGTGCCGGGTTTATCGGTGCCAACTTTATATTTTACCAACTGACCCACCACCCGGAGGATCGGGTGGTCTGCCTGGACAAGCTGACCTATGCGGGCAATTTGGAGACCCTGGCGGATGTGATGGAGAACCCCAACTTCCGCTTTGTGCAGGGGGATATTGCCGATGCGCAGGCGGTGGAGCGCCTGTTTTTGCAGGAGAAACCGGATTATGTAGTAAACTTTGCGGCGGAGAGCCATGTGGACCGCTCCATTACCCAGCCGGATCTGTTCTTAAAGACCAATGTGCTGGGCACCGGGGTATTGCTGGACGCCTGCCGCCGTCACGGAGTCACCCGGTATCACCAGGTGTCCACCGATGAGGTGTACGGCGATCTGCCCCTGGATCGGCCGGATCTGTTCTTTACGGAAGAAACGCCCATCCACACCTCCAGCCCCTATTCTGCCTCCAAGGCGGGGGCGGATCTGCTGGTGCTGGCCTACGCCCGCACCTACGGGTTGCCGGTCACGGTAAGCCGGTGCTCCAACAACTACGGCCCCTACCACTTCCCGGAGAAGTTGATTCCCTTAATGATCACCCGGGCGCTGGCAGATCAAAGCCTGCCGGTGTACGGCACCGGCGAGAATGTGCGGGACTGGCTGTATGTGGAGGATCACTGCGCCGCCATTGACCTGATTTTGCGCCGAGGCACGGCGGGAGAAGTGTATAACATCGGCGGGCATAATGAGCGCACCAACTTGCAGGTGGTGCAGGCGGTGCTGGCCGCTTTGGGCAAGCCGGAAAGTCTGATCACTTTCGTCACCGACCGGCCGGGTCACGATCGGCGTTATGCCATTGATCCTACGAAAATTCACCGAGAGCTGGGCTGGCAGCCGGAGACGGATTTTGACACCGGGCTGCGTCGCACGGTAGAGTGGTATCTGACCCACCGGGATTGGTGGAGCCACATTCTCAGCGGCGAATATCAAAATTATTTTCAGGCCATGTACAGAGAGCGGTTAGGCGAATAAATGCGAATTTTAGTAACAGGGGGCAGCGGCCAGCTGGGTACGGATGTGGCACAGGCAGCCGCGGCCAAGGGTTGGCAGGTATGGGCCCCCGATCATACGGAACTGGATATTACCCACCCGGCGCAGGTGGAGTCTGCCATCGGCGACTACCGCCCGGACTGGGTGGTGCACTGCGCGGCCTACACGGCGGTGGATCGGGCAGAGACGGAAGAGAAAATTTGTATGGCTGTTAATGCAGCGGGCACGGAATATGTGGCTCACGCCTGCGCGGCAGCAGGCTGCGGGCTGCTGTACCCGTCTACGGATTATGTGTTTGACGGCAGCGGCACGGTGCCCCATCCGGTGACGGAGCGCCCGGCGCCCCTGAATGTGTACGGTCGCAGCAAGCTGCTGGGCGAGCAGGCGGCGCAGGCGGTGCCCCGCCACGCCATCTTGCGGATCAGCTGGGTGTTTGGCCTGCACGGCAACAATTTTGTAAAGACCATGCTGCGCCTGGCAGAGCGCCGTACCCGCCTGTCGGTAGTGGACGACCAGATCGGCTGCCCCACCTATACGGTGGATTTGGCCCGGCTCATTTGCCAAATGGCAGAGCAAAACGCACAGGGTGTGTTCCACGCCGCCGGCAGCGGTCAACCGGTGAGCTGGTACGACTTTGCCCGGCGGATTTTTGACCTTGCCGGCAAAGAGATAGAATTGGAGCCGATCTCTACCGCAGCGTACCCCACGGCGGCTCGGCGACCGCTGAACAGCCGGCTGGATTGCAGCGCCTTGGCGGCAGCGGGCCTCACCCCCTTGCCGGAGTGGCAAGACGCACTGGCGCGGTATTTACAGGCATTGGAGGAAGAAAAGGTATGATCCAAATGCAGGCACAGCAGAATGTGGGCGGCATTGCCGGGCTGGCAGTGCTCACCCCGACGGTGCACGGCGACGACCGTGGCTATTTTATGGAGACCTACAATCAGCGGGATATGGAGAGCCTGGGCTTTCATTATGATTTTGTCCAGGACAACCAGTCCGGCAGCACCTACGGCGTGCTGCGGGGGCTGCACCGCCAGCTGCGCTATCCCCAGACCAAGCTGGTGCGGGTGGTCAGCGGCACGGTATTTGATGTGGCGGTGGACCTGCGACCGGGCAGTGATACGTATTTGCGGTGGCACGGCGAGGTGCTCTCTGCGGAGAACAAAAAGCAGTTTTTGATCCCTGCCGGGTTTGCCCACGGTTTTTTGGTGCTGTCCCAGCGAGCGGAATTCTGCTACAAGGTAACGGACTTTTTTCACCCGGACGATGAGGGCGGCATTCCCTGGGACGATCCCAAGATCGGCGTGGAATGGCCCATTCCCCCGGGTATGACCTTGCAGCTAAGCGAAAAAGACAAGCATTGGGAGTATTTGAAGTAATGGAATTTACCCACGCATTTTATGACGCTTTGCCCCCGGAGGCCGCGGCCATTCGCCAGGCGGTTTTTGTGGAGGAGCAGGGCTTTCAGGAGGAATTTGACGCCATTGACCGCCACGCCCTGCACCTGCTGCTGTTTGCAGACGGCCGGCCGGTGGGCACTTTGCGTGCCTTTACGGAGGACGGCGGCACCCGCTGGCATATTGGCCGGGTGGCGGTGATCCAGTCCGCCCGCCAGCTGCACTTAGGGCGGCGAATGATGGACTTGGCAGAGGCGGAACTACGCCGCCGGGGCGCTGCGGGCATTGAGGTGTCTGCCCAGTGCCGGGTACAGCCTTTTTACGAAAAGTGCGGTTTTACCTCGGTGGGGGAGGTCTATCTGGACGAGTTTTGCCCCCACATTCGTATGGTTAAGGAACTGTAATAAAAAAAACAACGCCGTCGGGCAATTACCGGCGGCTTTTTTGAGGTGAACGGTATGAAAAAGACACTTGCCCCTACCCCGCCTATGGGGTGGAACAGCTGGGACTGCTACGGCGCCGGCGTAACGGAGAAAGCATTGCGGGAGAACGCCCGCTTTATGGCGGCGCACCTGCTGCCCTATGGGTGGAACACCCTGGTGTGCGACATTCAGTGGTACGAGCCGCAGGCAAAGGGCAACGAGTATAACAATTTTGCCCCGGTTTGTATGGACGACTATGGGCGTTTGTTACCGGCGGAGAACCGCTTTCCCAGCGCAGCCGGGGGCAAGGGCTTTGGCCCCATTGCGGACTATTGCCATTCTCTGGGTCTGCGCTTTGGTATTCATATTATGCGGGGCATTCCCCGCCAGGCGGTGCATCGGGATACGCCGATTTTGGGCACGGATTTTACTGCCCGGGACGCAGCCCATCACTTCTCCGTCTGCGCCTGGAACACGGATATGTACGGTATGCGGGACAATGCCGCAGCCCAAGCGTACTATGACTCCGTTTGTCGGTTGTACGCCGACTGGGGCGTGGATTTTATTAAGTGCGACGATATTTGCGTCACGGAATTTCGCAAGTGGGACGATCCGTATAACGCCCGGCACGAGATTGAAATGCTCCACCGCAGCTTGCAAAATAGCGGGCGGGAGGTAGTCTTATCCCTCTCTCCCGGCCCGGCGGATATTGCTCATTTGCCCCACCTGCGCCGCCACGCCCAAATGTGGCGTATGACCGGCGATTTTTGGGACCGGTGGGACAAGCTGCATGATATGTTTGACCGGTGCAAGACCTGGGAGGGCGTGCCCGGCCCCGGCTGCTGGCCGGATTGCGATATGCTGCCGGTGGGCCGCCTGTGCAAGGACGCTCCCTACCATGGTGCGCAGAATCGTATGAGCAATTTTACTCCGGATGAGGTGCGCACCATGTTCACTTTGTGGGGCATTTTCCGCAGTCCGCTGTTTTTGGGCGGCGATCTGCCGGAGATGCCCGCCGATGTGCTGGCTATGTTGACCAATCAAGATTATCTGCAAATGCACGCTACCTCTTACGGCGCCCGGGAATTGCTGCGGCGAGAGACCAACGGCCGGGGCACCATTCAGTGGGTGGCCTGCGGCCGGGGCTGCAAGTACGCCGCCCTGTTTAATACCAAGGATTGCCCGGCCCGCCAAACCCTGGACCTGACCGCCCTGCACCTGCCGGATACCGCCTGTACCGTAACGGAGATTTGGTCCGGCGAACCGTTGGGTACCTTCAAAAACCGCTTCTCCGCCACCGTCCCCGCCCACGGCGCCCTCCTGCTTCGTGTAACGGCAGAATGATGGTATAAAGTACGATATATATAAAGAACAGGAACGCATAGATCTGCGTTCCTGTTCTTTTATGTTATGCGTTTTGCTGTTAATACTTCTTCAGCTGGTCCTCGTCAAAGTCTGCCAGAAATTCGTCGTAGGTGCCCTTGCGATCCAGCAGGGTATTGCCGCTGACCTCGATGATCCGGTCGGCAACGGTCTGCACAAACTGGTGGTCGTGGGAGGTAAAGAGAATGGTCTCCGGGTAGCGGATCAGGCCGTCGTTCAATGCGGTGATGGACTCCAGGTCCAGGTGGTTGGTGGGTTCGTCCAGCACCAGCACATTGGCGCCGGAGAGCATCATTTTGCACAGCATACACCGTACCCGCTCGCCGCCGGAAAGCACATTGGCTTTCTTTAACGCCTCGTCGCCGCTAAAAAGCATACGACCCAGCCAGGAGCGAATGTCCGTTTCCAGCGTTTGGGTGGTGTACTGGCGCAGCCAGTCGATCAGGGTCAGGTCCACGCCGTCAAAGTAGGCGCTGTTGTCGCTGGGGAAGTAGCTTTGGGTGGTGGTTACGCCCCACTTGTATTCGCCCTCGTCCGGCTCCATCTCGCCCATAATGATCTTAAACAGGGTGGTCTTAGCCATGGCATCTGCGCCCACAAAGGCCACCTTCTCTCTGGGATGGATCACAAAGCTGATGTCGTCCAGCACCTTGCGGTCGCCGATGGTCTTGGTCAGGTGGTCCACTCGCAGCAGGTCGTTGCCGCACTCCCGATCCGGCTTAAAGTCCACAAAGGGGAACCGGCGGGAGGACACGGGCATGTCGATCATCTCCAAAGCGTCCAGCTGCTTTTTACGGCTGGTGGCCTGCTTGCTCTTGGCCGCGTTGGCAGAGAAGCGGGCAATAAAGGCCTGGAGTTCCTTGATCTTCTGCTCGTTCTTCTTGTTCTGATCCCGAGCCTGGCGCTGTCGCATTTGGGTGTACTCGTACCAAAAGTCGTAGTTGCCTACATACATTTGAATTTTGCCAAAGTCCACATCGCAGATATGGGTGCAGACCTTATTTAAGAAGTGACGGTCATGGGACACCACGATTACCGTGTTTTCAAAATCCAGCAGGAAGTTTTCCAGCCAGCGAATGGCGGACAGATCTAGGTGGTTGGTAGGCTCGTCCAGCAGCAAAATGTCCGGATTGCCAAAGAGGGCCTGCGCCAGCAGCACTTTGACCTTTAAGTTGGCAGGCAGTTCCGCCATGGTCATATAGTGGTACTCGTCGGTAACACCCAGCTTGTTGAGCATAAACTCCGCATCGCTCTCTGCGTTCCAGCCGTCCATATCGGCAAATTCCGCTTCCAGTTCCCCGGCGCGCACGCCATCCGCCTCGCTAAAGTCCGGCTTGGCGTACAGGGCGTCCTTTTCTTCCATAATTTCAATAAGACGGGGGTTGCCCATCAGCACGGTGCGCACCACCTGGTACTGGTCGTAGGCAAAGTGGTCCTGTTTGAGCACGCTGAGCCGCTCGCCGGGGGTGATGACCACCTCTCCCTTTTGGGGCTCCAGCTCGCCGTCCAGCACTTTTAAGAAAGTGGACTTGCCTGCGCCGTTGGCACCGATGATGCCGTAGCAGTTGCCCTTGGAGAAGGTCACATTGACCCGCTCAAACAGGGCGCGACCGCCAAACTGCACGGTTACATTATTGGCTTGAATCATAGAGAAATCCTCCGTTACTGGCTTTGTTATCTATTGTATCTGAAAATCCGCAACTATTCTACACCACCCCCGGCCAAAATACAAGGAGAATTTGGCCCGGCGGCGTTTTATTGGCGCTTTTGCACAAAAAGGGGCGCCAGTCGGCCAAAGATCGGGCGATAAAACCCTTGATAGGCGGCAAAATCCAGTGCCTGCCCGCCGGGCGTGAGCACATCCAGTGCCACGCCGCACAGCCGTACCGGCAAGTTGCAGGGGAGAAAGCCGTTTTTGGCATAGAAATCCAGCCGCCGTTGCCGCTGCCTGGCGTTGGGTGCCGTATGATCCGGCGGCTCCACCTCCAGCACCACCTGCCGATTGGGATAACGCTGCTGCAAGGCGGGCAGCGCCCGGGAGCCAAGTCCCATAGAGCGGCAGTCCGGCTCCACGGCAAAGTAGTTGAGCAGGGCGTAGCCGGGGGCAAAGGTGACGATCATTAACCCGGTAAAGGCGCCGCCGGTGCGCAGCACCAAAATCTCCGCTTGCCCCTTTTTTTGCAGGGCGAAGAAGCGGGAGAGGGGCATACGCTCCGCTGCCGGGAACGCGCTGCGATACAGTGCCCGCAGCGCCGGGTATTCTTTTTTGCAGATAGGGGAGAGTTCCATTTCAGTTACCTCCTGTTTTGTACTATTCTAACGAAAACCGGGTGCGCCGTCAAGGCATATTTCGTAGGCGTTGCTGTTGATTTTGTGCCCTTTTGGGCGTATAATAAGAGCACGAACGCAAACCGGCAGTTTTGCCGTTACCGAGAGGGGAATTCTGTATGGATATGAAGATTTCACCGTCTATGCTGGCCTGCGATTTTGCCAACATGGGCGCAGAGGCCAACAAATGCGCCGCCGGGGGCGCTCATCTGCTGCACCTGGATGTAATGGACGGGCATTTTGTGCCCAATATCTCCTTTGGCGCGCCGGTGATCGCCGGGCTGTCCAAGGTGTGCGACCTGCCCTTTGATGTGCACCTGATGATCAGCCAGCCGCTGCGGTATATTGACGATTACGCCGACGCCGGTGCGGATCTGATCACTTTCCACCTGGAGAGCGACGATGACCCGAGCGCAGTGATCGACAAGATCCTTGCCCGGGGCTGCAAGCCTGCGATTGCCATTAAGCCGGGCACGCCGGCAGAGGCGGTGCTGCCCTATGCGGATCGGCTGGCCATGGTGCTGGTGATGACAGTGGAGCCGGGCTTCGGCGGCCAAAGCTTTATGGCAGATATGATGCCAAAGCTCACTTTGCTGCGCAGCCGCTATCCCCACCTGGATCTGCAAGTGGACGGGGGCATTAACCTGGAGACGGTAAAGGCAGCGGCCAAGGCCGGGGCCAATGTGTTTGTGGCAGGGTCTGCGGTGTTTAAGAGTGCGGATCCGGCAGCCACCATTGCCGGTCTGTGCCGTGCGGCGCAGCAGGCTGCGGAATAAGGCAAGATGAAGAAAAAGCAAAAGCGATTTTACAGTAATGACAAGCGGGGTCAAAAATGGACGGAGCCGGAAGTGGGCCGCCCCATTGACTTTGCAGACAAATACATCGAACCGCGCACCCAGGCGGGTCAGGCAGAGCTGGATCGGGAGCGGCGTAAAAAAGGCCCGGCGTTTCAAAAGGCCACGCCCGGTCAGGTGGTGCGCCGGGTACTTTTGGTGCTGCTGGGGCTGGTGCTGCTGTATGCGGGCTATATTTTGATGGATGCCTGGATGGATCTGCACGCCATGCCTGCCGCCCAAACGGACACGGTGGACGGCAATACCATCAGCACTGTGGCGCTGGAGGCCAAGGCAGCCAAGGTGGACAGTCTGTCCCTGGACGGCGCAGTGATGTTGGATGCCATGATGGACGATTTGTCCTCCGGCGGCTATACCGCTGCCTGTTTTGATATTAAGCGGGCGGACGGCACCGTGGGCTACGCCTCTACCCTGGGTACGGTGGCGGCAGCCGGGGCGGTATCTTCCCCTGCCGGGGATTTGCGCTCCTCTTGTCAAAAGCTGGGCAAGAATGACTTGCTGGTGCTGGGGCACATTGTGTGCTATCCGGACAATGTGCAGACCGCTGCCAATCCGGCCTGGGCGGTGAAGAGCGGCAAAACCGCTTACACAGATCCGGCGGGCAACCGCTACCTGAACCCGGACAGCACGGAGGTTTACAACTACATTCGCTCGCTGGTGGAGGAGAGCGTTCGCGCCGGGGTAACGGTGTTTGTGCTGGAGGGTACGGAGCTGCCGCAGGCGGCGGGCACCTTTAACCACAACGGGTTTGCCGATTTGTCCAAGCGACTGACTGCCGACCTGGGGCAGGATGTAAAATTTCTGCAACCGGTGGCGGTAAACATCACCTCTACCGCTACGGCGGACCTGAAAAAAGAAGTGGCTGACAAGTGCACCCAAAACCCGAATGAAAACCAAATTTATGCCATTACCTGCCCGGAGAAAAGCCGTCGGGCAGTGAAGCAGCTGCTGGATGACCGTGGCTGCACCTGTTACCTGATCACGGAGTGACCTTATGAAGCGAAAGTTCTTATACCTGCTGCTGACCCTGTGTCTGCTGGGTCAGTGCCTGCCTGCCTTTGCGGCGCAGGCCCCGGTGCTGGAGCGCATTGCCTTTTCCGGCGCCACCATTGTGGGGCAGTTTAAGAGCGATGTGTACCAGTACCAGTTGGTGCTGGACAACGCGGCGGTGTCGCCAAAGCTGAAAAGCTACAAGGTGCAGGGGGAGGGCAACCTGTTCGTGACCTATGATACGGACAGCACCAACCATCAAACGGCGGTGGTGGTCACCCTCAGCTATGACACCGGCTCCGCCAAATATACCTTTACTTACAAGAACGCCGCAGCTTATGTTAAGAACAGCGAGAACCACCTGGACTCGATAACCTGCACCCTGGGTGAGCTGGTGCCGGAGATGAATGAGGACGATACCACTTACAAGCTGTATATTCCCTGCGACCTGACCTCGCTGATGATTACCCCGGTGACCAAGGATATTAACGCCTACTGCGCACCGGTGGAGATGACGCTGGCGCCGGAGCAGGAGATCGACCTGACCCTGCCGGTGACCGCCTCGGACGGCCAGGTGCGCACCTATACCATTAAGGTGCGCCGGGTGGACAAGACCGTGGAACAGGTGCGTGCCGAGATGGCACAGGAGGACTACACCTCCTTTGTGGAGGGCACCCGCTTTTACCAGCAGCCCGCCTTCCGGATGGCGGTGACTGCCGGCGTGGGCGGTCTGGCAGTGTTGATCGTTCTTTTGGCATTCCATGCCCGCAAGACTGCCCGGGTCACAGACGAGGACGAGCCGTCCTTTTATAGATCGGAGCAATAATCCGCTTATATCCTCCGGGATGTAAAGAATAAAAATAAGTGCAGAAAGGAGCGCGCCTATGGAATTAGAAGAACTGAAAGCAGAAATTGAGGATCTTCATACCAAACGGCAGTTCTCTGCCATTAAAACCATTTTAAACCAGTTGAACCCGGCAGATATTGCCCAGCTTTTAGAGGAGTTCAGCAACGAAGAACGGCTGTTGTTCTTTCGCCTACTGGGCAAGGAAGAAGCGGCAGATACCTTTGTAGAGCTGGAGCCGGACAACCAGGAGGCACTGATTCACGCTTTCTCCGATAACGAGTTGCGAGAGGTGCTGGACGAGCTGTACCTGGACGATACGGTGGATATGATTGAGGAAATGCCCGCTACCGTTGTGAAGCGCATTTTGCGCAACACGGATGTGGAAACCCGCGCTTCCATCAACACCCTGCTGCGCTACCCGGAGGACAGCGCCGGTTCTATCATGACTCCGGAGTTTGTGGACTTAAAGCGGGATATGACCGTGGAGGACGCTTTTAAGCGCATTCGCCGCACCGGTGTGGACAAAGAGACCATTTATACCTGCTATGTAACGGACGCCTCCCGCCATTTGCTGGGCGTGACCACCGTGAAGGAACTGCTGCTCCACGATCAGGACGACCGGATCGAGGCGTTTATGGAGACCAATGTGATCTATGTGAATACCCTTAGCGACCAGGAGGAGGCGGCTGCCCAGCTGAGCAAATACGACTTTCTGGCGTTGCCGGTGGTGGACCTGGAAGAGCGACTGGTGGGTATCATCACCGTAGACGATGCTATGGATGTTATCCAGGAGGAGAACACCGAGGATATTCAAAAGATGAACGCCATCGTGCCCACGGAGCGGACTTATCTGAAGACCGGCGTGCTGGCGACTTGGAAGTCCCGGATCCCTTGGTTGCTGCTTTTGATGGTCAGCGCCACCTTTACCGGCTCCATTATCACCAGCTTTGAGGACAAGCTGGCCAGTATGATTATTTTGACCTCCTTTATCCCTATGCTGATGGACACCGGCGGCAATTCCGGTGGTCAGGCCAGCGTTACCGTAATTCGCGCCCTGTCTCTTAACGAGATTGATATGCGGGATATTTTCAAGGTGATATGGAAAGAGCTGCGGGTGGGTCTGCTTTGCGGCACCAGCCTGGCGGTCATTAACTTTGTTAAGGTACTGTTGGTGGATCGACTGATGCTGGGTATGACCGGCGTGACCTTGAAGGTGGATCTGGTGATCAGCCTGACCCTGATTGTTGAGGTCACTTTGGCCAAGATGATCGGCTGTTCTCTGCCCATTATCGCCAAACGATTGAAACTGGATCCGGCGGTGATGTCGTCCCCCTTTGTAACCACCATTGTGGACGCTATTTCCCTGTTGATCTACTTTGGCTTTGCCACCGCCGTGCTGCATATTTAACAGCGTAAATGGGTATAAAATAACCCCCGGGCACACAAGTTGCCGCTTGTGTGCCCGGGGGTTATTGTGTTTTTGGGGTGCTTATTTATCCGCCCGCGGGCGGCAAATTGCCGCCCCTACGGGTTCCTTTTGGTACAATTGTAGGGTGCGTTATACTTTCATCACGCCCCGAAAATCAGACCCATGGCCTTGTGCCACTCCGCGGGGAGCAGGCAATAATCTGCACCGGTAATGTCCGTATGCCGGTCTATCCATACCAGTTCGTCGATCTCCTCCGCCTGGTAGCGCAGAGTGGTCAGGGGAGCAGCGGGATGCAGCAGATACACCCGGCAGTGCTCGTTACTGACAAAGCGGCCGTGACCAAAGTCTGCATCCACCTCTAACTTTTGGGTAAACAGGTAGCGCAGGTCATCGGCACCGGCGGATAGGTTCAGCTCCTCTTGCAGTTCTCGCCGGGCGGCGGTCAGGTAGTCCTCGCCGGCGTCCACATGGCCGGTGCAGGCCAGATCCAGCTTGCCGGGAAAAGACTCTTTGTCCCACTTTCGTCGTTGAAGCAGTACCCGGTCACCCTGTATCACAAAGATATGCACGCTGGGGTGCCAGTCCCCGTCCCGGTGGACGGCGTTTCGCTCTTTGGTGATCCCCAGGGGTTCCCCGGTGGGGGACAGCAGGTCAAAATACTCGGCCATATCAGTTTTGTTTCCTTACAATGCCGTACTCGCCTACATCGGGACGGAAGTATTTGCACCCGGCGGAGGTGTCACTCTCCAGCATGCGGGCGTACTCGTCCTCGTCCAGCATCAGGTCGCAGAAGCCCTCTTCGGCGTCCTCGCCCTCGCCGTCGCACACAAAGTACCAGCAGTTCTCACACAGTCTGTCCATATCAGTTCAGGGGCGACTGGTCCGGGCCGCCAACGGTCACGGTGTCTTTGTTCAGCCGCATAATGGGGATCATCAGCCCGGGCACGCCGCAGTGGCCGGCCATTTGGCTGACGATCTGGCGCAGGAAGGGATAGATCTGGTCAAAAGACTGGGTGTGAATGTCCGCCTTGTCATCCCCTTCGTCGTAGGTGAACTCCGCCACCATGTCAATCTGCACCTCAAAGGGGTTCATATTCCCGTCGGTAATGCGAAAGGACAGGATCCCCACGCACTTGTGCACATCGTCCATATAGTTTACATTGTATTTTACCTGGTTTTGCAGCTGCAATTCGGTGCCGTTTGCTACGGTATTTTCCATGTGCAGCTTGTTCACCTTGTAGCCTTGTATTTGTACCATACTTTTACTCCTTTATTTTACCAGCCGCACATGGCGCAGCTTTAGGTCGTCCTCTGCCGGGTCGGCGGCATGGCCGGTTAGGCGTATCAGCTCCAGATTGTCCACATAGGCGGCGTCTACCGCACAGCTGTAATCCGGGCACAGGTTGCCCCAGTCGGTCTTGGTTTTTTCAATGGTAATGTCTTTGGCGTGGCGTAGGAAGAAGGCGGCGTTTTGGTACTTTTCCACCCCGTAGTCTAAGCAGGGGCGCAAGTCATACAGCCCGCAGGGCCACTTGCTGGTTTTGGTCAGGGTAATGCGGCAGTTCTCAAAGCGCACATCTTCAATGGGGTTCTCCGCTGTGCCGTGAAGGAGCACGCCGTTCTCGCCCTTGGCGGTAATGTTAAAGAAGCGAATGTTCTTTACCTTACCGCAGCGGGTATTCTGGTCCCGGTCAAAGGCGGTGATGGTGATGGGCTCTGCCGTGCCCCACCAGTCCGGGCAAAAGCGCCGGGTCTCTATGATAATATTGGAATAGCTTACATTCTCTACCGAGCCGCCGTCCCGAATTTGAATGGACAGCCCCCGGTTGCTGCGGGAGATCACGCAGTTTTGTACCAGCACATTGCGAAAATCGCCCACTCCTTCGGTGCCGATCTTAATGGCAGCGGAGGTGGATACCAGGGTGCAGCCGTCAATGATGATATTTTCGCAGGGGCCGTACTCGGCGTTGCCCTTGCTGGCCTTAAGGCAAATGCAGTCGTCGGCGCACTCCACATGGCAGCCCAAAATGCGCACATTGGAGCAGTGGTCCGGGTCAATGCCGTCGCTGTTGGCCACATCCAGATCATTGAGAATGCGAATACGGTCAATAAGCACATCGTCGCACCCGGCCGGGTGCAGGGTCCAGAACGGTGCGTCCACAATGGTAATGTCCTTAAAGGTGATATGGTTGGACTTCTCCACATAGATCACCGTAGGGCGGGGGTAGAAGTCGCCGGTCACATAGTATTGGTCCTTGCGCTGCACAAAGGCGTGGCCGTTGGCGTCAATGGTGCCCTCCCCGCTGATGGTGCAGCCGTCTGCCTCATAGCCGTAGAGAAAGACAAAGCTGGGCTTGCCGGTGACCGGGTTGCCGATCAACGCCGTTTTGGGGTCGTTGATGAGTTTGTTGGGGCGGATATAGCCGTCAATATTGCCGGTGGCTTTCAGCCGAGCGCCTTTTTGAATATGCAGGTCCACCTTGGATCGCAGGCGAATGGAGTCGCTGTAAAACACATAGCCGCTTTGCAGCACCACCCGGCCGCCGCCGTTTTTGGCGCAGTCGTCAATGGCGTGCTGAATGGCAAAGGCGTCGTTGGTGGCGCCGTCGCCGACGGCACCGTACTGGAGAACATTGTATTCCTTCAACTTTTTTGCTCCTTATAACAGAATATCTATTTTATCTAATATAGCATATTTTATACGCCATTTCAACTCATTGACAAAAGACGGTAAGTATGGTATAGTTACAACGCAAACTGCCGTCACATTCCTCAGTCCAACGGAATGGAGGACGGTTCTTTTTATGCCTGTCGGCAAGTGAGATAAATGAGGTGCAAAAACAGATGAAGTATGATGTAGTCATCGTCGGCGCCGGCCCTGCCGGGATCTTTACCGCCATTGAGATGCTGCGCCACGGCAGCAAAAAGAAGATCTTGATTATTGAGAAAGGTAAGGCCATTGAGAACCGTGCCTGCCCCAAGACCAAAACCAAGAAGTGCATGAACTGCCAGCCCTACTGCCACATTACCACCGGCTTTTCCGGCGCAGGTGCCTTCTCGGACGGCAAGCTGTCCCTGAGCTATGAGGTAGGCGGCGATTTGCCCTCCCTGATCGGTGCGGACCTGGCGCAGGATACCATTGATTATACGGACAAGATCTACCTGGAGTTCGGTGCAGATACCCACATCGAGGGCCTGGAGAATACGGACGAGGTGAAGGCCATTCGCAAGCGGGCCATTCAGGCCGGGCTGAAGCTGGTGGATTGCCCCATTCGCCACCTGGGCACGGAAAAGGCAAGAGAGATCTACTACGCCATGGAGCAGTATTTGCTGGAGAATGGGGTAGAGATCATCTTTGGCGTGGAGTGCAACAATATTATCCTCTCCGGCACCAAGTGCGAGGGTGTGATCCTGACGGAAAACGGCACCCAGCGGGAGATCCGGGCGGATCATACCATTGTGGCCACCGGCCGTCGCGGCGCCGAGTGGCTGGAGAAGATCTGTGCCGAGCACAACATTGCCCACCAGCCGGGCACCGTAGACATCGGTGTGCGCGTGGAGTGCCGCAATGAGGTGATGGAAAAGGTCAACGAGGCCCTGTACGAAAGCAAGCTCATTGGCTATCCAAAGCCCTTTAAGAACAAGGTGCGCACCTTCTGCCAGAACCCGGGCGGCTTTGTGGCTCAGGAGAATTACGACAACGACCTGGCGGTGGTCAACGGCCATTCCTATAAGGAATTGAAGTCGGACAATACCAACTTGGCGATCCTGTGCTCCCACAATTTCAGCTATCCCTTTAACCAGCCCATTGCCTATGCGCAAAAGGTGGGCGAGCTGACCAATATGCTGGCAGCGGGTCACATTTTGGTGCAGCGCTTTGGTGATATTCTGGACGGCAAGCGTACCTGGGAAAAGGAGTTGGCCCAGTCCAATGTGCGCCCCACTTTGCCGGACGCTGTGGCCGGCGACATTACCGCCGCCATGCCTTACCGGGCCATGACCAATATTATTAACTTTATCCAGGCTATGGACCATGTGGTGCCGGGCTTTGCCTCTTATGAAACGCTGCTGTATTCCCCGGAGTTGAAGTTCTATTCCAACCGGATTAAGATGGACACGGACTTTAACACCAGCGTAGAGGGCCTGCACTGCCTGGGCGACTCCAGCGGCTGGACCCGCGGGTTAATGATGGCCTCTGTGATGGGCGTCATTATGGGCCGCAAACTGCTGTAAACGAAAAGAATTCCCTGCAAAAATCAAACCTTTTTGCAGGGTTTCGTTGCTTTTCTTTATGGAATTTAGTATAATACATTTGTATGGCCCCTGTAGGGGCACTTTGGAGTGAAAGAGGTACACCATTATGATTAGAGCGATCGTTGGCGCCAACTGGGGCGACGAGGGTAAAGGCAAGATCACGGATATGTTTGCTGCCAAGAGCGATATTGTTATTCGCTTTCAGGGCGGCGCAAATGCGGGACACACCATCATTAACGAGCATGGGCGCTTTGCATTCCACCTGATGCCTTCCGGCGTGTGCTACGACCACACCACCTGCATCATCGGCAACGGCGTGGCGCTGGATATTAACAAGTTTATCACGGAGCTGGAGGATGTAAAGGCTGCCGGGCTGAACCCGCACCTGTTGGTCAGCGAGCGCTGCCAGATTCTCATGCCCTATCACATTTTGCTGGATACTTATGAGGAGGAGCGCTTGGGCAAGAACGCCTTTGGCTCCACCAAGAGCGGCATTGCCCCGTTCTTTAGCGACAAGTTCTCCAAGATCGGTATTCAGGTGAACGAGCTGTTTGACGAGGAAGAGCTGCGTGCCAAGCTGGAAAATATCTGCACCTTAAAGAACTTAGTGCTGGAGCATGTGTATCACAAACCGCTGTTGAATGTAGACGATCTGTTTGCCACCTGCATGGAGTATAGAGACAAGATCGCTCCCTATGTGTGCGACACCCACGCCTACCTGCAAAAGGCGGTGCAAGAGGGCAAAAATATTTTGCTGGAGGGCCAGCTGGGCACTTTGAAGGACCCGGATTTCGGCATTTATCCCATGGTTACCTCCTCCTCTACTTTGGCCGGTTACGGTGCCGTCGGCGCCGGGCTGCCGCCCCACAAGATCGAGGATATTGTGGTGGTCACCAAGGCCTATTCCTCCGCCGTTGGCGCCGGGGAATTTGTGTCTGAGATCTTGGATGAGGACAAGGCCCAGGAACTGCGGGTCCACGGCGGCGACAAGGGCGAGTTCGGCGCTACCACCGGCAGACCTCGCCGTGTGGGCTGGTTTGACTGTGTGGCTACCCGCTACGGCGTAGAGTGCCAGGGCGCCACCCAGGTGGTGATGACTGCGCTGGACTGCCTGTCTTATTTGGAAGAGATCCCTGTTTGTGTAGGCTATGAGGTTGACGGCAAGGTCATTAAGGACTTCCCGGTCACCCATATCCTCAAGGACTGCAAGCCGGTGCTGAAGACCTTAAAGGGTTGGCACTGCAACATTCGCGGGATCCAGAATTTTGAGGACCTGCCCCAGGAGGCCAAGGACTATGTGGCCTTTATTGAGCAGGAGATCGGCCATAAGATTACCATGGTATCTAATGGTCCGGAGCGTGAGGCAATCCTGCCCAGAGCATAATATATTGCATGAATACAGCAAACCGGCACCCTTGTGTAAAGGGTGCCGGTTTTTCCGTATTACAAACAAAAAGGCACCGCATTGCAAAATGCGGTGCTTTCTGTATGCCATATTATAACAAATTGGGATTTTGCCGGTGGGCGGTGCGTCCCAGCAGGTAATCGGCGGACACATCGTAATACTCGCACAGGGTCAGCAAGTGGCGCAGAGGCAGGGCATTGGCGCCACGCTCATAGCGGGCGTACATGGTCTGGGAGGTGCCCAGCACCTCTGCCAATTCCGCCTGACTTTTATGCGCCTCTGTACGCAGCTGGCGTAGCAGCTTTGGATAACGCAGGCTCATTTGTTCTGTGCCTTGCTGAGAAAGGCTTGCAACGCCGGGCTTTTGGGATGATTGAACAGATCGTCCGGAGTGCCGCTTTCGGCAATCACACCGTCTGCCATAAAGAGCACCTGGTCCGCCACATGGCGGGCAAATTCCATCTCATGGGTCACCACGATCATGGTGCTGTTGCCGGTTTTTAGGCTGCGGATTACATTCAGCACCTCGCCGGTTAGCTCCGGATCCAGGGCGGAAGTGGGCTCGTCAAAGCACAGAATATCCGGCGACATGGCCAGCGCCCGGGCAATGGCAACCCGCTGCTGCTGCCCGCCGCTCAGCTGGCAGGGATAGGCGTCGGCTTTGTCTGCCAGACCCACCCGCTCCAGCAGGCTCTTGGCGTTCTGCTCCAGTGCCTGTTCTTGCGCCTGCTTAAAGGCCTTGGCGTTTTTACCGGCCTTTTTGGCGGCTTTCACCTGCTCGTGCAGCGCCAACTTTGGTGCCAGGGTCAGGTTGTCCATCACCTTGTACTGGGGAAACAGGTTGAACTGCTGGAATACCAGGCCAAAGTGCAGGCGGTTTTTGCGAATTTCTTTATCGGACAGGGTGGCGGCGTCGTTTGCGTCCAGCAGCGTCTGCCCGTCCACGGCGATGGAGCCGCCGCTGGGGGTCTCCAAAAAGTTCAGGCACCGCAGCAAGGTGGTCTTGCCGCTGCCGGAAGAGCCGATGATCACCAGTACATCGCCCTTTTCCAGCGAAAAGTCAATGCCTTTGAGCACCTCGGTATTGCCAAAGCGCTTTTGCAAATTCTTAACTTCTAAAAATGCCATACCATCACCCCTTGTAGTAGTCCAGCTTCTTCTCCAGCCGGTTAAAGAGCACCGTGAGAATGCCGCAGAAGATCAGGTAGAACACGCCGGTGTAGAACAGCGGCCACAGCAGGCCGTCCAGCTTCATAAACTTTTCGCCTGCCCAAATAATCTCGTAAACGGAGATGACGCGGGCCAGGGAAGTGTCCTTCACCAGAGTGATAATCTCGTTGCTCATAGGCGGAATAATCCGCTTTACCACCTGCATAAAGACAACTTTACGGAAGATCTGGTTGCGGGTCATGCCCAGCACCTGACCGGCCTCGTACTGACCCTTGGGAATGGCCTCGATGCCGCCGCGAAAGATCTCAGAAAAATAGCAGGCGTAGTTGATGATAAACGCCACGGATACCGCCACAAAGCGGTCAAACACCGTCCACCCGGCCAGCCAGGTGATGAAAGCGTTTGGATTTTCTAAATTTTGCGCCCAGTTGCCTACCAGTCCCGGGCCGTAATAAACAATAATCATCTGGAGCACCAGGGGCGTACCTCTGATGATCCAGATGAGTGTTTTGCACAGCCACTTTAAGGGACGGAACTTGCTCATGGAGCCAAAGCTGATGATCAGCCCCAAGGGCAGAGCGGCAACCAGCGTGATGCAAAAGAGCTTTAAGGTGGACTCAAAGCCCTCCAGCAGTTGCTGTGTAACTTGCCAGAACATGGTATTCCCTCTCGTGTATGTTGTAACTTATTTGTTGTCTGCGTCCTTGATGAGTACGATCTGGTACTTCTTGGCCAGCTTGTCCAGGGTGCCGTCCTTCATCAAACCGGCCATCACCTCATTGGTCTTGGCGGCCATGTCGGAGCCTTTGCGGAAAGCAATGCCGTACTCCTCAGCCTCCAGCTTGATGCTGTAAGTCAGGTTCTTGTTGCCGGTGCCCTCGCCGGTCATGGCGTTGGCCATGGTCAGATCAATGATGCAGGCGTCTGCAGAGCCGGAGGTCACCTCGGTCAGAGCCAGTGCCTGGCTGTCGGATACCACGGTGTTGGTGAGACCGGCGGCCTGGGCAGCCTTTTCACCGGCGGAACCGCCTTCTATGGCAATGGACTTCAAGTTCTTCAAA
Organism: Oscillospiraceae bacterium; assembly: GCA_025757685.1. Classification (NCBI taxonomy): domain Bacteria; kingdom Bacillati; phylum Bacillota; class Clostridia; order Eubacteriales; family Oscillospiraceae; species Oscillospiraceae bacterium. Next base: position 49,599 of record CP107220.1, read on the forward strand.
TCATCGGTGGTCTTGTATTTGCCCACTTCGGACTGTTTCATTACGACCACCTGCGCGTTCTCGGCATAGGCGTTGGTAATGCTGGCGGCCTTTTTGCCCTCGTCGGTAATGGTCATACCGTTCCACAGGCAGTCCACTGCACCGGAGGACAGCTCGTTATACTTGTTGTTCCAGTTAATCTCTACGAACTGAACCTTCACGCCCAGCTTCTCGCCCAGCGCCTGAGCAAACTCGGTGTCAAAGCCGGTCCACTCGCCGTTCTTGTCCTTGTAGTTCATGGGCTCGTACTCGGTGATGCCCACTTTCAGCACACCGGCAGCCTGGATCTTGGCCAGATCGGACTGGGCGGTGGTGTCTTCCTTTTTGTTGTTCTCTTTGTTGCCGGAGCAGGCGGCGAAGCCGGCCACAATGCCGCACACCAGTACCAGGCTCAGCACCAGAGAAAGCACTTTTTTCATCTTGCGCATACGATTTTCTCCTTATAACCTCTAATGATTTTGCGAAGGATGCAATTTTGCGTAGTAGCAAGGTAGCGATTTACCACGCTAAATTCCTTTGCCGATGTGCGCATTATACCACGATTTATGACAAATGTAAATAGGAAATCCGAACAGAGTGTGAAATTTCTGCCGTTTTTGTTGCCAAAGTCCTGTCGGGGTGGTAAAATAGACCGCAAAGGAGATGTTCGTATGAACTGGAATTTTCACCTGCCGGTGGAGCTGGTTTTCGGCAGCGGCACCCGGCATGAAATCAAGTCGTATATAGAGAAGATCGGCGGCACGCGTGGCGTGCTGGTGTGCGGCAAGAGCTTTTTGCGAAATGGCACCGCAGACGCCTTTTTGCAGGCGGCGGATGGCGCTTTAGTGTCCGTATTCAGCGATATTCGCCCCAATCCCACTACGGGGAATGTGAACGCCTGCGCGGCAGAAATGCGGCGGGTCGAGGCGGATTTTGCGGTAGCGCTGGGCGGCGGCTCGCCCATGGACTGTTGCAAGGCGGCCTGCGCCATTGCCCGGGGAACGGACAATATTGAACCGTACCATAACGGCGACAAGCCGGTGACGGCAGAGGAGGCCATTCCCATGATTGCCTTTGCTACCACCGCCGGTACAGCCTCCGAGGTGACCAATATCAGCGTGCTGACCAATGTGGCAGCCGGGGTGAAAAAACCCATGAACCACCCGGCCATGTACCCCAAGATTGCTGTGGTAGACCCGGAGTTGACCTTAACGGTGCCGCCCCAGGTGACCGCCTCCACCGGACTGGATGTGCTGTGCCACGCGGTGGAGAGTTACTGGAGCGTGAACCACCAGCCGGTATGTGCTGCCTGCTCCGTGCATGCGGCGCGACTGGTGTTTGACTGGCTGGAAAAGGCCTACCGGGACGGCAACGACCTGGAGGCTCGGGAGAAGATGGCGGAGGCGTCTATTGTGGCCGGCGTGGCCTTTAGTCACCCCCGCACCACCGGCTCCCACGCCTGCTCCTTCCCGCTGACCAATTTGTACGGTATGCCCCACGGCGAAGCCTGCGCCTTTACCCTGGACTACTTTATCCGCTTTAACGCGGAGCACGCAGACGGGGACGGCCGGATTACCGCCCTTGCCCGGGATTGCGGGTTTGACAGCCCGGCAGCCATGGCGGACGCGGTGCACGGTATGAAAAACAGAATGGGCATGCGCACCAATCTGTGCGAGCTGGGGGTAGAGAGCGATGCGGAGATCCGCGCCCTGGCCCACCAGAGTATGTCCATGCTGATGACCTTAAACCCGGTGCCTTTGACAGAAGAGAATATTTACCAAATGTTCTGCGCCTTAAAGTAACAGGCATTGACAAACGGCGACGAAACTCTATAATAAAAGAACAGACACAGAAAGGAATTTTAGCGTTATGGTTTATGGCGTTGTATTGGCCGGCGGCGTCGGCTCCCGAATGGGCGGGGACAAGCCCAAGCAGTATTTAACGGTAAAGGACAAGCCCATTATCATTTATACCATTGAGAAGTTTATCTCCGTGCCCCAACTGGAGAAGATTTTGGTGCTGTGCCCCTCCAAGTGGGTGGAGCACACCAAGAATTTGATTGCCAAGCACATTGCTCCCGCAGCGGACCGTGTGGCGGTGATCGAGGGCGGTTCTACCCGTAACGAGACGATTATGAATGCTATTCGCTACATTGAGAACGAGGGTAATTTGAACGACGATACCATTATCGTCACCCACGACAGCGTGCGTCCCTTTGTGACCTATCGGATCATTGAGGAGAACATTGCGGCGGCGGAGCAGTTCGGCGCCTGCGACACGGTGATTCCTGCCACGGACACCATTGTGGAGAGCCGGGACCACCAGGTGATCTCTGCGATTCCGGATCGATCCGTCATGTATCAGGGCCAGACCCCCCAGTCCTTCCGCGCCACCAAGCTGAAGAAGCTGTACGAGACCCTCACCGAGGAGGAGAAGGAAATTCTCACGGACGCTGCCAAAATTTTCGTTATCAAGGGTGAGCCGGTGGCGCTGGTGCAGGGCGAGACCTACAATATGAAGATCACTTATCCTTACGATCTGCGGGTGGCAAAATCCCTGTTGGAGGACGAGACCCATGATTAACACCGTCTACCGTTTGGTGGCGCCCCGCCGGTTTGAGATCGCCTTTGAGGACATTGACCTGTTTGGCGACAATGCCATTGTGCGCCCCACCAATCTTTCCATCTGCAACGCAGATATGCGTTATTATCTGGGCACCCGGGATGCCAAGGTGCTGGCCGAGAAGCTGCCCATGGCTCTGATTCATGAGGGCGTGGGCGTCGTTATGCGAGACCCCAGCGGCAAATTCGCTCCCGGCGATCGGGTGGTGATGGTGCCCAATTGTCCTACGGAGACCGATGATTATATCGGCGAGAACTATTTGCGCTCCTCCAAGTTCTGCGGCTCGTCTATGGACGGCTTTTTGCAGGAGTATGTGGAGATTTCGCCTCGGCGGCTGGTGAAGCTGCCCCAGGACATCAATATGAATGTGGCGGCGTTTACGGAGATCGTGTCCGTAGCGGTGCACGCCATTTCTCGGTTTGACAAGATCGCCCACGCCCGGCGGGATGCCATCGGCGTTTGGGGCGACGGCAATTTGGCGTATATTGTCTCCCTGTTTTTGAAAAAGACTTTTCCGGACAGCAAGGTGTATGTGTTTGGCCTGAATGACGATAAGCTGGCGGACTTTACCTTTGCCGACGGGGCGTATAAGACCACGGAGGTGCCGGAGGGCTTTACCATGGACCACGCCTTTGAGTGTGTCGGCGGCAACGGCTCTCCCATTGCCATTGAGCAGATCATCGGGCTGATCAAGCCGGAGGCTACTCTTTCCATTTTGGGCGTCAGCGAGTACCCGGTGCCTATCAATACCCGCATGATTTTGGAAAAGGGGCTGCGTGTGTTCGGCTCCTCTCGCAGCGGCGTGGCGGATTTTGAAAAGACGGTGCAGATGTACCAGCAGTACCCGGAGATCATTGATTACTTAGGCAACCTGATCAGCTCCGTCAATGTGGTGCGCACCACCACGGACATTAAGCAGGCGTTTGAGAAGGACACCCAAAAGGCCTTTGGCAAAACCATTATGGTTTGGCAGGAATAAAAAATTTAGGCGGCGCAAATGATGCGCCGCCTTTTGTATTTTCTGCACATTTCGTCTCTGCTGTGCAGGACCACTGTTTGGTCGCTTGCCATAGGGAGGATTCTCCTTTGTCTTTTCCTTGCGGATATTTTAGCATTTTTGCCGGGTATCGTCAAGCTGCGGCTTTCGTATAGATAGATGGGTATAAAAAGGACTTTGGCCGTTTGGTCAAAGTCCTTTGCTTTTATATATTGCTTTCGATTATCGATTTTAGGCCTCTGCGGCTGCCGATTCGCTTTCAAAAATGGTCTCCCAGTGGGTTTTGACCGAGGACGCCAGGTCTTTGACCTTGGCGCCCAGCTTCTTTTCTTTCATAATATCCCCCTTCAATGCCGGTAACGCTTTATGCGAATTACACAGATTTATTACAGTATAGCATAGACTTTTGGGCAAAGCAACCAATGTTTTGTCGCGACTTTTGTATATGTTGAATTATTAAGAAGTGGTAAAGTTCCTTGACAAACGAAAGCGACTGCCATACAATGAAAATGTAAATCAAAGAAAGTATTTTGCAGTGACTCGTATACACAATAAATTTACGAAATGAGAATTGTCAACTGTTTTGTGGTTGAAATAGGCAAAGAGAGGAGGCGAGTACCGTTTATTCTCATTTTGTAAGAATAAATCTGTAAAGATAAAAAAAGGAGTAGTATTATGTCAAAGAAAAAATTAGTGTCGATTTTGCTTTCAGCTGTTCTGTGCTTTGGTATGCTGGGCGGAACATTTGTTGCCAGTGCAGAAAGTGTGTCTGTTCACTTGACCAAAACCCAAGCCGTAAATTCTTCCTCCAATGTGTACGGTACATTTAAGTATTATTGGGGAAAAAACAGCAAATCCTCAAAACACAGCGTGTACTATATCGCTCGCTACAAAAACAAAGGTATTTGGCACACAGGGGGCAGCGATCTACTTGCTGCCGGAGAGGAGAGGTCAGAAAAGGATCCGTTTGTGACCGAAAAGCTGGATTATAAAACCGATTGGTTTTTGAAGTTGAATCCGAAGGGCGCAGGCACGAAGGATTGTGACGCCTGGGGCTACATGAGAAACGCATAATGGACGCGCAAGGTCGGCGCGTGAGCGCCGACCTTGTTTATAAGGTGGAATCAAAATGAGTACATTTAAGCTTATGTCCCGGTTGTGGAGCCGGAACAAGTTTTATAAAAATTTAATCCTGGCCGTTATCGTACTGTTTAGTGGTTTTCTGCTATACGTTACGATTGCTTCTATCCGTGAAGAAGCGCCGGCCGATACTTTAACCTATGCATTTTGCACGCTGCGCCCCATGTATCTGATGGTGATTTTTTTTCTTTTCTTCTCTTACGAGTGCTTTGTGAAGATCAATCGATATAAAGAGACTTTTTCCACTTGTAAGCAGGGGATCGGTGGGGTCTACCGTGCCCAGCTGCTGCTGCTTTTCAGCCTGATCGGTGTTTTAACCATGGTGTCGTTCCTGCTTATCGTGGGTTATGCCTGCGTGGCGCACCAGGTTGCCTTGCTGCCCCATGTGCTGTCTCGGGTGATCTGTTATCAGGTGCTGTGTCCGGGGGCGGCGGTGTTGATCGGTCTGTTGCTGTCCGGTGTTCGGCAGCGGTATATTGTGTATCCGCTGATGGTGATTTTTGGCTTATCGGAGACCGAGTGGCTCCAAACCACCACCACGCATGTGATGGAGACGACCGGGAAGAATTATGCCAAGCTGATGCAAATTTTCTCCTTGATCCCCAATTCTATGCAGTATGAGCCGAATAATCAAATTGGGATCCCCTGGGATTTGAACAAAATCGCTCAACTGCTGTTTTTCATCGCCCTCTCCGCTACGGTGGTGGGTCTTATTTGTGCTCGCACCAAGGCCAAGCGGTGGTGGACCGGCGGCCTGGGGCTGCTGCTGTCAGCCGTGCTGTTGACCGGGTATTTTATGCCGGTATCTGTTCCGGTGATGGACTTGAGCACCTCCGGCGTATTTGCAGATGCCGCCTATTATCAAACGATCCATGCGGGTGAGCAGCGAAATGTGGCAGCCGATTTCCGGGTAAAAAAATATCAGCTGGACTTTTCCGTGGGGCTGAATTTGACCGGCCGTGCCAAGGTGTATGTGGACCGATCGGAGCTGAAAAGCTACCGCTTTACTCTGTACCATGGGTACAAGGTGAAGCAGGTGACGGACCAAACCGGCGCGGCGCTGGATTTTCGCCGGGAACTTGACTATGTAACGGTGACCCGGGGCGGGGCGGCTGTGGAATATCTGTGCCTGGAATATACCGGCAAATCACCTAAGTATTACAGCAGTTATGCCGGGGTCTGCCTGCCCGCCAACTTTGCCTATTATCCCATTCCCGGGTATCGGGAGCTGTTTTCGGACAATTTTTATGGCTTTATTGATTGTTCGCTGCCCTATGATACCGCCTTTGATGTGCGTTGCAGCGGGCGAAAGCAGATGTATTGCAACTTGGCTGCCCGGGGAGACAATCACTTTGCCGGTAACGCCCGTTCCATTACCCTGCTCAGCGGATATTACGATACCTTAAAGCTCAACGATACCTTGGTGGTCTATCCTAAGTATGCGGACAAAGAGATCCGGGCAAGGATCAAAAAGAATATGGGCACCTTTACAAAGCAGCACCGGGATATTCGTACCATTTTTATCATGGACACGGACAATTTGACCCAGTATGAGCACTTGCGGTCCTATGACGGCTATGTGGTGACCTCCTCCATTTATGACATGGAACAGTCGTACTTTGAGTCCCAAATTGACATCAGCAAGATGGACTTCTACAAGACATTTGTTTATTACTATAATGAAAAAGTGGACCGGGAGGAGCTGGAACAGCTAAAGCAGAGCGAGGACCCGGAGGAATACCCCATGGTGCAGATCATTCTAAAGCTGTCTGCCTCCAAAAACCGGGAGGCTGCTGCCGCAGAGACGGAGCAGTATTTGACCAACAGCAAAGACACCCGGGCGCCCATGACCTTTTTGCAGGAGTTAGGAGAGAAATATGCTAAAGCTTGACGGTGTACATAAAAAATTCAAATCCGCCTTGGTGGCGGAGAAGATCAGCGTAGACCTGGGGCCGTGCACCTACGGCCTGCTGGGTCGCAACGGCAGCGGCAAAACCACCCTGCTGCGCTGCATTACCCGGGTGGAAAAGGTAAACGGCGGTCGCATTGTTTACACGGACGGGGACGGCCGGGAGGTGAAGGATTATTTGGACCATATCGGCTACCTGCCCCAGAACTTTGATGTGTTCCCGGAGCTGACCGCCTATGAGGTGCTGCAATTCTTTGCCAACTTAAAGGGCTACAAGATCACAGAGGCGGAGATCGACCACTTGCTGGAGATCCTGAACCTGTCGCCCCAGCGGGATATGACGGTCAAGACCCTGTCCGGCGGTATGAAGCGGCGGCTGGGCATTGCCCAGGCGCTGATCGGCGACCCGGATGTGCTGCTGCTGGACGAACCTACGGCGGGACTGGACCCGGAGGAACGGCTGAACTTTAAGAATGTGATCCGCCGGATCAAGGGGGATCGGTGCGTGGTGCTGTCCACCCATATCATCACGGATATTGAGTCTCTGTGTGACCGCATTTTGGTGCTGTGCGACGGCCGGATCACCGCCTTTGACTCCTGCGGTGCGCTGGCAGATGTGGCCCGGGGCAAGGTGTATGCGGTGGAGAACACGGCCGATCTTGCCACGCCGTTCCACTCCATGGGGCCGGTGACGGTGGACGGCAAAGCGTATGAAAAGATCATCAGCAAGGCGCCCCTGGACGCGCCGGCGCTGGAGCCTACGGTAGAGGACGGATATATATGCTTTATCGAAAAATTAAGCTGAGCACCTTTGGCCTGTACTTAAAGGCGGTCAGCAAGCTGTGGCTGGTGCCGCTGTTGACCGTCAATGTGCTGGTGCCGGTGATCTCCGCCGTGCTGTATAAGAATGGCGGCGCGGGGGCAGAGTCGGATATTGTTACGGTGATGTACTTTCTGCTGCCCATCAGCACCGTATGGACCAGCATTTTTGTGTCGGAATTTTTCTTCTCCGATCGCACAAGGGATGTGCTGTTCTTTTACAGCCGCAAAAAGCGCTTTGCCGTGTCGCAGCTGTTCTTTCTGCTGCCCTTGGTCAATGTGGCGGCGGTGACGCTGCTGCACTTTCGCTGCCTGAGCTACTCGGTGAGTATGGCTGTTAATCTGCTGTGCATCGGCGTGCTGTTTTACGGCATTGCCATGCTGATCCTGCGGCTGTCCGGCTCCGCCACCATGGCGGTTTTGGCGCTGCTGCTGTATGAGCTGCTCAACGAGTTTGCCATGTCGGACGCCTTTGTGTTTTACAAGGTGTACGGCTCGCTGACGGTGGAGATCTTTTGCGTGCGCTATGTGCCGCTGCTGGTGATCGCCCTGGTGTGTATCCTTTTGGCCTTTACCGCCAACGGCCACGCCGGGCGCGCCGCCGATTAAAGTCAAAATCAAAAAGAACCGCAGTGCCTGTGCATTGCGGTTTTTTCTGTCTTGACAAAGTGTTGAAATACTGTTATCATCTATACATAGAATATCTATGTAATAACGGAAAGGAGACGGCTATGAAGATCAGCAAGGAACTGTCCACCGGCACGCTGCCTATGCTGGTGCTCTCTGTACTGGGGAGCGAGGATTTGTACGGTTATCGGATCATCAAGATCCTGGAGGCCCGCAGCGACAATGCCTTTTCGCTGAAAGAGGGCACTTTGTATCCCATTTTGCACGCGCTGGAGCAGGAGGGCTGCCTGGAGAGCTACTGGGACGCGTCCACCGGACGCAAGAAAAAATACTACCATATTACAAAGAAAGGGCGCAAGCTGCTGGAGAGCAAAAAGGCGGAGTTCACCGCTTTCTCCGACACGGTACAGAAAGTATTGTCATTTGCATAAAGGGTAACGGAAAAGAAAATGAAGAGAGAAGATTATGTCAAAAAGGCCACGGCACGGATCTTTGACGACCGCCAAAAGCGGGCGGTCTCCGCAGAGCTGGAGGATCACATTGCCCACCGTACGGCGGCACTGGAGGAGATCGGCTATGACCCGGAACGGGCAGAGGCGCAGGGCGTAGAGGCCATGGGCGACCCGGCAGAGATCTGCGATCAGCTGGGCGCGCTGCACAATCGGTTTTATACCCCGGTGTGGGACATTGTGTTGCTGCTGCTGTGGGGCGGACTGCTGGCCGGGGCGTATTTTGCCCTGCGGCAGTATGTGTTCGGCGATGTGGGGCTGACGGCTCTGCTAAACGCCGGAGCCTGCTTGGTGCCCGGCTGCGCCTGCCTGTACGGGGTGTGGTGCCTGCACCGGAACCACCCGGTAACGGCGGTGCTGTATGCCCTTGGGCTGGGCGGCAGCGGGGTGTATCTGTATTTTTTGCTGCAAAAACTCAGCGCCACCATGGGCGGTCGCTTTGCCAACTGGCAGGCGTTCCTGTTTCATCAAGAGATCTTAAAGCACCAGGGCTTGTATGCCAACGATCGGGCAGTGGCCGGTGGGATCGCCGGTCTGCTGGCGCCCGGCGTGCTGCTGCTCTTGGCGGCAGTGATCTATATGCTGAAAAAGGCGGCGCTGGCCAACACCCGGCTGGACAATCGCGTGGCCCATGTCTTTGGCCGAGTGGGCGTGGTGCTGGGCGTTCTGTGCCTGGCGGCCACCATCGCCCTTGGTGTCAAGGCACCGGCGGATGTGCGCGCCTTTGCCGGGGAGTACAAGGCGGTGTATGCCTATTTGCTCCAGGTGACCCAGGGTGCTAAGGATATGGACGCCCTGTGCGCGGAGATTGAGGACAGCCCTTACGCCTTTGAGATTGAGCGCACCGACGACGGGGAGTTTCTGTCCGCAACCTATCAGCACAATTATGTGTTGACCCAGGTGGAGCCGCAGGAAATTCAAAGTCGGGCAGAGCTGGAGGCGGAGTACCAAAAGGAGATCGCCAAGTTCCAAGACTCGCTGGAGAAGCTGGGCAGCGACCCGGAGATGGCCGAGGAGATTAGCCGCACCTATGCCCAATCCACCCGGGAGCAAGCGTACCGTTCCCAGGTCAGCGGCATTGTGCGCTTGGGACTGAACAGCGACTTGGTGGGCACGGATCTGGACAAGCGCAGCGCCCGCTTTTTAACGGTAGATACGGCCGGGCGGCAGGCACTGTTTGACCGCAAGATGGCCGGCAAAAAGGACCGGGTGGTGCTGGAGCAGCTGTCCGGCGTGGTACCGTATAAATGGAAGGTGGAATACACCTTGCAGCGGCTGGGCAACTGTCGCTATGACTGGACTTACCTGGTGGGCAGCGACAAGTACAGATGTGAGGCGGCGTTCTCTGCCAAGCGGCAGGATACCGCTACCGCTGCGGCTATGGAACAACTGGACCGGGTAGCAGCCACGGTGGAGAAGAACCCCAAGTTGCGTCGTGCCGACCTGGCCCGCAAGATTGGAGCCAAATTGCAGGCGCCCCAGGTGTCCGAGGACCGGTATACAGCCCAATATGATAGTCTGGGCAGCCGCTTTGACCAGCTGAAAGAATGGGCGCACCAGCGGTATGAACTGAGCTTTCAGTATCAGTTCGGGGACTATTATTTTTGCTTGGCCGGTAAGCCGTACAGCACAGTGACGCTGTACGATAAGGATGGCTGTCTGCTGAGCAGTCGGTTCCTGGTTAGCGGCGACTTTAGCGGCACCCACGGCAATTTGCGGCGGCCGCTACTGGATCGGGGCTATTATGATCGGCAGGGCAATTTCTATCCCCAGCCGCATTTTGTGCCTGCCTATACCCGGGACGGCAAGGCGTATCTGTATTATTATTGGAAGTCGCCGGATGGAGACGCCACCAAGAATGTGCAGTATCTGTACGCTATGGACGACCCGGCCGCTCGGTTAGAGCCGACCGGTGCCTATATTGACAGCGACGGCTATTTGGTTACCGGGGTGCAGGTGAAAAAGAAACAAAAGGACGGCAGCGTGATCGGCAGTGACGGCAAAACTTATTACCCATACCTACGCACCGGCTGGACTGCCCAGGGTAAGCCACGCATGGCGCACCAGCCGTCAGAGCTGGAGGAAATGCTCCAGGACCTGGACACCGCCCAGAATACAGAGTAAAACACAGATAAAAGCAAAAAGAACCGCAGTGCGTGTGCATTGCGGTTTTCTTGTTTTTACGGTTTATTTTTTTGCCTTGGCGGTGGGCTTTTTGTTTCCTTTGGTGCGCAGCACGATCATAAAGATCATGCCTACAATGCCGCCCACGACGTTCATCATCATATCCGTCATGGTATCGACCAAGCCAATATAGCCGTACTCGCCGTGGTACTTGGCCAGGTCAAACATGGCGGTCTCCGGCCCGGCTTTTGCCAGTTGCAGGTTGGTGCCGTGGAGGGTGTCCATCAGAAATTCGTAAAACTCCCACCCGGCGGCGATGGTCACGGCGAACATCAGACCGAATATTGCGGCCAGAGTTACGGCGCAGGGGCCTTTTTTGCGCTGAATGATCCGGGCAAAGTCAAAGCCAAAGGCGGCGCACACGAAGCCGGACAGCAGGTGCATAAAATCGTCAAAATGCGCCAGCTTGTCAAACAGCTCCAGGTAGGAGCCAAACACAATGCCGATAAAAATAATGATATTCAGCAGGGTTTGGGACAGGGGCGGCACTTCTTCAATAAACGAGCCGTTGCCGAAGATCTGAAACAGATCCCACAAATGGGTGAATATAAAGCAAAATATGCTCTCAAAACCCATCACCGTATCGCCGTGGATAAAGGAATATCCGGCGCAGATGAGCATAGCCAAGCGCACCAGCAGCCAAAAGGCCAGTTGCACCTTGGGAATCTTGGAGATCGGGTCTTTTTTGATTTGATAGGCCATAATCGTCGTCCTTTTTTGTAATATCGCTCTTTATCATACCATAGATGCGCCAAAAGTCAAACCCGGGTTTATAAATTAAGTATAAAATCTTTGGGCCTTTTGTTGAGCCGGGGCGAGGGGCCTGCTATAATAGATGAACAGTAAGATGAAAAAGGAGCATTTTCATGATCGAATATACCACCAAGTATGATGTGCGCAAGACCATGTATCAGAAGTTCGCGGAATCTGTGGCCAAGCGCGGCGATAAACCCTGCTTTTATTATTATAACAACACCCTGACCTGGAACCAGGTGGCGGATCTGGTAGACGCCTGCGCTGCCGGTATGCTGGCAAACGGTGTGCGCAAGGGCGACCGGGTGATCATCTGCGCCCCCAATATGCCCCAGTGCATTGCCGCCATTTATGCGGTGAATAAGATCGGCGCCGTGGCCTCCATGCTGCACCCGCTGTCTGTGGCCAGCGAGGCCAAGTATGCGGTAGATCTGGTCGATGCCAAGTTTGCTTTTTGCTTTGATGTGTCAGAGAAGGCCTTTGCCGGTATGAACCTGACTTTGGTGAAGTGCAAAACCGCTTCTTACTTCCCCAAGACTCCTTACGGCTGGATCGCTAACGCCATGTATAAGAAGAAGATCAAGGGCAAGACCGCACCGGCTGTGGGGGTGACCCGCTTCTATGAGTGGTCGGACTTCTTAAAGCAGGGCCGGGCGTATATTGCCAAGAACGGCAACCCGGAACCGGCCACCGATCCCCAGGCCACCGCTGCCATTATGATGACCGGCGGCACGACCGGCAATCCCAAGGGCGTAATGCTCTCCAGCGAGGCCATCAACAACCTGTCCTATGAGCTGGTGGATGTGGTGGAGGACACCATTAAGATCGACCTGGACCCGGACCACGATGCCATGCTGACTGCACTGCCGGTGTTTCACGGCTTTGGCTTTGCCCTTTGCATGCATGTGTCCATGTGTGTGGGTATGCCCCAGTCTCTGTGGCCCCAGTTTGACGCTAAAATGTGCTCAGATGCCATTCGCAAGTACCATATCAATTATGTTTTCGGCGTGCCGGACTTCTTTGAGAAGGTGTACAAGGCCGGCTACCTGAAGGGCGTGGATATGAGCACCATGAAGCTCATCGGCTCCGGCGGCGATGTGGTGCCTTATTCCTTAACAGAAAAGATGGACCGCCTGCTTCACGAGAACGGCTCCAAGTTCCACTTTGTGTCCGGCTACGGCCTGACCGAGTGCGTGACCGTGTGCAGCTTTACGGACCCCCGCAGAGAGGCGCCCCAGGGCTGTATCGGCGTGCCTACCTACAATATTGAAGTGATGACCGTAAAGCCCGGCACCACAGAGGAGGTAAAGGGCGAGGACGGCGAGCTGTGCGTTTACGGCCCCACCTTAATGCAGGGATATTACCACGACCCGGAGGAGACCGCCAAAGTGTTGGTGGAGCACCCGGACGGCAAGGTTTGGCTGCACACCGGCGATATGTGCTTCATTGACGAAAAAGGCGATATTTACTACCGCCAGCGGCTGAAGCGGGTGTATAAGATCAGCGGCTACCTGGTGTATCCTTCCTTTATTGAAGAGAGCTACCGTGCAATGGCCGAGATCTATGACTGCTGCGTCATCGGCACCGGCGAGGAGGGCAAGACCCAGCTGAAGATGTTTGTGGTGCGCAACAAGAATTATGCCCACGACGATGAGGCCGCCCTGACAGAGAAGATCCACGAGTTCGGTGTGCAGAACCTGTCCAAATGGTCCGTGCCCTGGGAGATTGAGTACATTGACGCTTTGCCCCGTACCAAGATCGGCAAGGTAGACTTCAAAGTGCTGAAATAAAATCAAATCGATAAAAAAGGACACCCGAGTGGGTGTCCTTTTTTGGTGCCTTTTATTTTTTCAGTTCCAGGTATTTGGCTTCTACTTTTGGAATGGTGACCTTTCCCCCCAAGGCAGAGGTGTAGGAGTATATGCCGTCGCAGGTGCCGTAAAAGGTGACAATATCATTTTCCAGTATGCGGGATTCGCCCTCGGCGCGCGCATAGGTTACATAGATCACACTGTCATAATCGTAGCCGTAGTCGTCTTTGGTTACAGCGATACGATATTCCACCGTGTCACCCCAGGTGGGTTCGATCACTTGCAAAACCTCGCCGGTGTACTTCATATTCTTGCCTTTATATTTGTCCGGGTCCCGAGCCACATCTTTATAGGTGTAGGTTTTGCAGCTGTCCTTAAACTGCTTTTTACTGGTGGTTGGTTCCGCCTTTGTGGTGGTTTTGCCCTTGGTGGTGTCCGATACGCTGGTGGTATCTTTGCCGGAATCGGCATCGCTGCTGTCGCCACTGCTGCCCAGTGCGCTGAAGAAAATGAAAACAGCAAGCACGATCAGTACCCAGAACCACCATTTTTTATACACCGGCTTTTTCGGCTTGCCCTGCTGCGGCGGATAGGGCTGCTGCGGGGGACAGGGCTGATAGTTGTTCTGTCCGGCGGGGTTGGTGTATTGGGGTTGCGGGGGTTGATTTTGGGGTTGATTTGGGTTGTATTGCTCCATTATGAGTCCTCCTTCTTTTACTTAGTACCTTCATAGTAACACATAAGTGCGCAAAATGTCAACATAAGTATTCAAAGACGGAAAAAATTTCGCATACACTACTGGTAAAGGAGTGTATGCTATGTTTCATCCCACATTGGACCCGCAGCTGGTGGGCGAGGTGATCGCTGCACGGCGCAAGAAGAAGGGCATATCTCAGGAGGTGCTCAGCGGTCTGGCGGATATTGGGCGCACCCACCTGTCTGCCATTGAGCGGGGCGAGCGCAAGCCCACCTTGGAGACTCTCTACCGCATTGCCTGCGCGCTGGATGTGCCTATGAGTGCGCTGGTGCTGGATATGGAGGCGGAGATGGCGCGCCGCCAAGGGTAAAGCGGCAAAACAAAAGCGCACACCGGTCGGCGTGCGCTTTCGCTGTGCCCTATGGCACGGAGGTATATGAGAAAGGGGAGGATGAATGCAAAGTGGAAGGCGGAAAACAGAAAACAATGAGATATTGTTAAGGGTTTGGTGGGAAAAGAAAAATGAAAAGAAAAGAAGGGGCGTTTCCCGCCTTTCGAGTATTAGTATAACGGCAAAAAGTGAGCGGAATATAGAAATAAAATGAAGAATTTGCGAATTCGGTTAACACTTTTCGGATAAAATATGACCATTTTGTTTCTTTTGCAAGAAATTGTCAAAACCGGTCGAAAGGGCGTAAATGTCCGGTAAATCCGCCCAATTGGTTGGTTACACGGCAGATTGTGCGGTTATTGTCCCATAAAATGTAAACAAAATGTAAACAAACGCAAAACAGTATTTCCTTTTCGATAGTATAATGTTATTCTGTACTAGCTCGGAGTGATCCGGGTTTCGGCGGAAGACGGTGTATCCGGAGGCTAGGTACTCTTCTCTTTCTTTTTTCATTTCTTTTTAATTTTTTCTTTGATTTTTCACTTACTTAGGCCGTTTTTAAAAAGACTCCAATCCTCCGAATTTTTGAATGCAAAACCACAGGCAGTTACCTGTGGTTTTTCTTTTTTCAGATAGCAGTATAAAGGAACAGGCGCACCCGTCGGGTGCGCCTGTTTTTGTTTTACCGGATTGTCTCTCTTGCAAAGGGGGGACTGAACGGTTAATTCTGCGTTTTCTGCTTCTTCTCCAGCTGGGTCTTTACCACTTGCAGTAGGACAATCAGCGCCAGACCGATCAAGAAGAAAACAATGCTGAAATTGTCTTTATTGAGGATCGCATTGGCTTTATCCACCGTTACCGGTCCGCTGACAATGGCGTACAGAGAGCCGATGAGCATGCCTAAAATCAGCATAACCATTTGACCGCGATACTTTTCCAAACTCTTTTGGATTCCCTTAACGGATACCAGCGCGCCGCAGATAACGCCCACGCCAAAGACGATGATCATGGGCAGCACCCCAAAGTGCAGATGCAACAACTCTTTGACCCCACTGATCACCGGCAGATACACGCCGAAGATCAGCAGCACAGTGGAGCCGGAAATGCCGGGCAGGAACATTGCGGTAATGGCAACCGCGCCGGCCAGGAACAAATACAGCGCCGTGGGTACGGAGAAGTGCGTCAGATCCACATCCACCACCTGAACCTTGGAATTCATATAAGTCAGCGCCGCCACAATGGCAATGCCAAGGATAACAAAGGGCGTGTATTGCCACTTCTTTTGGATACAGGCGTACTCTTCCTTTGCAATGATAAAGATAGAGGGGAAAATGAAGCCCAGGAACAGAGACGACACCGCATAAATATTGGTCTCAAAGAATTTGGTGAGAACCAATACCGCCAAAATCATACCCACAGCCCAGCCCAGCAGCAGTTTAATGAGATAGATCAGACCTTCTTTTTTCTCTTCCTTCTTGCCATAGAATACCTGGTTGATAGAGCCGATGAACTTGTCATAAAATCCCAGAATCAGCGCAATGGTGCCACCGGACACGCCGGGCACGCTATCCGCCAGCGCCATACAAAAGCCGTTGATCATTGTTCGGATCATAAATTGTCCTCCTGATTTGTAATATCCTCAATACTATATCACATTTTGGCGGCATTGTATGCACTTTTTTGCAAAATTTAACCGGGAATTAACAAAGAAACAAAAAGAACGGACCGATAAAGGATCGGTCCGTTGTGTATGCGGTGTGTTTTTTTATTCTTGCGTTTGGGCAGCGGCACGGGCGGCAGCTTCTTTTTCTGCTCGCCGCTGGGCGCGCTTCTTTTTGGCCTTGTAGCCCAGCAGTTTATCCACCCACTCTTGCGGGGTGGTGCAGGTGCCCAAGGTTACGGTCTTGGCACCGTAAATGCCGTGGAAGTCTGAGCCGCCGGTCATCAGCAAGTCATGCGCCTTGCAAATTTCTGTCAACCGGTGCACATCGTCCTCCGTTGCAGAGGGGTGCCACACCTCAATGCCGTCCAGTCCCAGGTCAATGTATTTCTCAATTTCGTCAAAGTTGTCATAAAACGCCGGATGCGCCAGTACGGCAATACCGCCTGCGCCGTGCACTTCCTCCAGCACTTCCTCAATGGATGGGTACTTGGTGGGAGCCAGCACGTTGGTCTCGCTCTCTCGGCTGAACAGCGCATGGAACAGATCGCCGAAGATCTCATTGGTGTAACCGGCGTCCATCAAGGCGTGCATAATATGCTGCTTGTATAGGTTGGTGGAGCCGGAAGCGTGAGAAATAATAAAATCTGAGGTAATGGGGAAGCGCCCGGCCACCTTGAGCATCATAATCTGCCCGGCCCGTTTGCGGGCGATGGAGGTGCGCTTGCACAGCCCTTCCAGCCGATCCGGCGCATCTGCCAGATAGCAGAGAATGTGCACCTTTTTGCCGGCCTCATTATCAATGGCACTGATTTCCACGCCGGGGATCACATTCACCCCATAGCGTTTGCCGATCACTTTGCCGCGTACGGTACCTGCAAGGCAGTCATGGTCAGTAATGGCGATGGTGTCAATGCCGCTTTTTTGGGCAATGACGATTAGATCCTCGATCCCCACAGAACCGTCGCTGAGTTTTGTATGACAATGTAAATCTGCGGCCATAACCATACTCCTTCCAAAGGATAACCGTGAAAATTAGACAAAATTTGTCCTGTTCGTATATTTTACCATTCTAAAGCCGGTGTTGCAAGAGTTTTCTTGTATATTCTACCAAAAAACAGCGGTCTTTTTTTGTCACTTTTGCTTAAAATCATTCAACGCCCGGTACAATCGGCTTACCGGCAAGCCCACCACATTGAAGTAATCGCCCTGAATCTCTTGCACCAGTAGGCTGCCATAGCCCTGTATACCGTAGGCGCCGGCCTTGTCCATGCATTCGCCGGTGGCAATGTAGGCGTCGATCTCCGCCGCCGTCAGGTCAAAGAAGCGCACCCGGGTCTCGCAGGAGAAAGTCAGATGCCGTTCTCCCTGTACCAGGCTCACGCCGGTAAACACGCTGTGCCACCGCCCGCTTAGGTGAGCGAGCACTTGCCGTGCTTCTGCTTCATCGGCAGGCTTGCCCAGAATCATACCGTCTACGGCAACCACTGTGTCGGCACCGATAACAATCTGCGCTCCATTGTTGAGAGGCAGCGCCTTGCGCAGGGACAGCTGCTCCACGGCCGCTGCCGGAGCGATACCGGCGGGCAGGCTCTCGTCCACATCGGTACCCTGTACGGTAAAATCCCGGGTAATATGCGCCAGCAGTTCACGCCGCCGGGGCGAATTGGAAGCTAAGATTATCATAACGCACCTCGCTGATACAGTCCTCGGGTGTAGGGGAAATCGGGTTTTTGCCCGGCAGCGAACAGATCCAGCACCTGCTGCACCTGCTGCTGACTTTCAACAGAAAAATAAAAATGTGCATAGGCGGTGTGCATTTCTCGCATACGGTCGCCCATATAAAGCGGTACGCCGTTGAGCAGTTGGGTGCAGCCGTAGGGATTGCACACCACGGGAAAGGTGCAGCCCTTGCGGTCGGTCAGCCGGCCTTGCTTTTGGCAGGCGGCGCAGCCGATGTGTGCTTGCACCGGACAGTTGCGGGTGAGCATTAAGGGCAGATGACCGTACACCAGTGCGCCCACATCGTTGCCGTTTGCCGCCAGGCGGTTTACATCCTCTTGTCGCAGTTCAAAGCTGGCCAGTGGGTGGGGCAGCAGATGCGCGGTGCGGCTGTTAAACACATTCAGTCCAAAGTCGCCGTAAGGCTCCAATTCCGCCGCCCGGGCGATCTGTACCGCGCCCAGGTCCGGGCATAGGGCGTTTTTTACGCCTGCCGCTTTCAGTATTGCCAATTCCTGGCAGATTTTATTCTCTATGCCAAAGACGCCCCGGGGCAGTTCCACCCCGGCGTTGTGTGCCAGCAGGGTGTTTGCCGGTGTGCCCAGGGGCAGAAAGATCCGCCGAAAGGGGTGGTTCTCCGGAATTTGCGCCGCGCTTGCAAAGCGGGCGGTGTAGTAGGGCTTGCCTGCCGTGCCGCCGGAGGGCAGAGGCGGTAAAGGTCGACGCTCCACCGGTGCAGGCGGTGCGGCTTCCAAACGGTCTGCAATCTCTCGCCGCAGGGCATTCACGGCCGCTGCCGGTAAAAACAGGCCGTCGTCTATCTCTATGTCTATCTTTTTTACATAATAAGGGGTGCCGCCCCATTTGCCCAGCCGTTGCGCCAGGCTTTCCGCCGTTAGGGCAGCGTTGCGGGCAGGCTGGGGCACATCGCCGTCGGCTGTTACCGTGCGACCGTCTTCTAAAGTGGCACGCAGGGTCACCGGTTCCCCGGCGCGGCAGGTGGCTTGCAGGTTCAATCCCAGCAGGGGCTGCTCTTTTTCATAAGTGTGCGCCAAATCTCGCAGCACATCCTTGGCTGCCGTTACATCCGCCTTGCTGCGCACGCCGAACATGGCGCTGCCTCGCTGATCGGTAAAATAGCCGTCGGTAAACCCGCTGCGGGAGAATACGCTTTGCAGCTGCGCCTCGTCCGTCGGGTCCAGAACGCCGGCAATAGCGTGCTTTACCGCCGTTACGGCGGCAGCCACATATTCCGGCCGTTTCATACGGCCCTCAATTTTTAAGGACAGCACACCCAGATCACCGATTTTTTTCAAGTGGCGAACCAGGCTTAGATCTTTCAAGCTCAAATCGCAGCTTCCGCTGGCGTCTGCGGAGAAGGGCAGGCGGCAAGGTTGGGCGCAAAGGCCCCGGTTGCCGCTGCGGGCGCCCAGTACAGAGGACAGGTAGCACTGCCCGCTGACGCACATACAAAGCGCGCCGTGCACAAACAGCTCCAGTTCCATTTGGGTGCTGCGGCGAATTTCCTCGATCTCGGCGGCAGTCATCTCTCTGGGGATGACCGCTCGGCGAAAGCCCATTTTCTCCAGCGCTTGAAACCCGGCAGGCGTGGTAACGCTACACTGGGTGGAGGCGTGCAGATGCACACCCGGGTACACAGCTGCCAGCGCGGCAGCCAGTCCCAGATCTTGCACGATAAAAGCGTCTACCCCGGCGTCCAGCGCGTTACCGGCAGCCGCAACGGCACCGGGCAGCTCGCTGTCGCTGACCAGGGTATTTAGAGTCATATAAACTTTTACGCCGCGGGTGTGGCAATACTGTACGGCCGCTTGCAGCTCCTGGGGCGAAAAATTGCCGGCGCCCCGCCGGGCGTTAAAGGTCTGCCCTCCCAGGTAGACCGCATGGGCGCCACAGCGAACACCGGCAATTAACGACTCCATGCTGCCTGCCGGAGCCAAAATCTCAAATTGCATATTTACTTATTCTCTGCAATGCGCTCACGCAGGGAGCTGATCTCCCGGTTGAGCCGCTCAATCTCACGGCGCGCCACATCCACTTCCATCCGGGCGCGGGCGCTGTCCTCCAAATAATCCTT
Source organism: Oscillospiraceae bacterium (assembly GCA_025757685.1). NCBI lineage: Bacteria > Bacillati > Bacillota > Clostridia > Eubacteriales > Oscillospiraceae > Oscillospiraceae bacterium. Next base: position 69,553 of record CP107220.1, read on the forward strand.
GATCTGGGCACGCAGATTGTCGGAGGAAGCGGTGGATTTTTTGCAGGTGTCTGCCTTGTCCAGCGCAGTGAGCACCGCTGCTTGGGTTACGGAAAGACTGGGGTTCTCATTGATAATGCTGCGCATTTCCTTGTCCAGCTCCTCGGCCAACTCCTCCACATACTCTGGTGCGTCATCGGTGAGCACCGTGTAGGCGGAACCGCCGATCTTTAAGTGTACTCTGTTTTTTGCCATTGCCATCACCATTGCCCTTTCGGCTCTATCTAAAGTTACAGTCGCGGCGCCGCAACCCCGCAAGGGAACTACGCACCTATCGACAAAATATCCTACTTTTAGTATAGCAAGGAAAGAAAGGCTTGTCAATCCAAATTCCCGCCCGCCGGGCGGAAAATCCTTACAGGTTTCAAAGTGTAACGATTTATTCACAAAAAGCCGTAAAATCGTTCAAAAATGATCTCTATACTGTAAATTGTAAGGCGAGAGCCTTATGGGAAAACTTTTTCCATCTTTTTCTATCATATATCCTCTATAACGGAAAGGGCCGCAGTGTTATGCTGCGGCTCTTTTCGTTTTTTATCGTGTTCTGTATCGTGAGTTACGGGCTTATTTCTTTTGCCTTCCGGTCTTTGTCTTTGCTTTGGGTGCATAGTCCTTCATGTCCGGCAACGCACCGCCGGCCACCGCCCAAAAGTACAGGCTGGCCACGCTGCAATAGGGACTGAGCCTGCGCCGGTACTTCTCAAACAATTTGCGGTCGATTTTGCGATGATGGTATACCATGCGCATGCCACGATGAATGGCCAGATCGCCGTAGCTCAGTATGTTGGGACGCTGCATACAAAACAGCAGAATCATTTCCGCTGTCCACACCCCAATGCCGTTTAAGGACGAAAGCGCTTTGATAGCCTCATCGTCCGGCATGGACCAAACTGCCTCTATATCAAAGCTGCCGTCCAGCACCTTTTGGGCAAAATCGGTGATGTACTCTGCCTTTTTGTAAGATATGCCCAGCGCCTGTAATCTCTCCACACCGGCGCCCAGCACCGTCTTCGCATGCACGGTGCCCAGTGCGTCGCACATACGCTGCCAAATGGTGGCCTGGGCCTTGGTGGAGATTTGCTGGCCGATGATGTGGTGCACCACTGCGGAGAACAGGTCCGTATCCACCGTGCGGTGCACCGGCCCTATGCGGTCAATCACCTCTGCCAGGCGTTTGTCCTTTTGCCGCAGAAAATCAAGTTCTTTTTCGCCGTAAATAAAATACATGTTTTTTCTCCGATCACGTTTGATTTTTGTCTGTGCTTGTATAAGTTCTTCCTTTTTTTGCATCGCATCTTTTCCAATTTTTTACTTTTCCTTGCCTTAAACTGATTTTTAGCAAGATATACTGAGGGCAGAAAGCAGAAAGGAAGTGACTCTATGCTCTGTTCTTTATGGACCCGGGGGCGTTCTGTGTTGCTGATCGGCGTTCTTTTATTGGGAAATGGGCTGCCTTGGCAGCGCGCGGCAGATGATCCGTATGCTTTTGTGCCGGAGCCGGAGGACACGGTACAGATTGCCTGCGTGGGCAACAGCGATTTGTATTCCGGCTTTGTGCCGCCTGTACTGTGGGGAAATCAAGGGTATAGCGCCACTGTGTACGCCTCTGCCCGTCAGTCGCTGACCAAATCTTACGCCCTGCTGGAGCGTGTGTTTGCCACCCAGTCTCCGGAGCTGGTGGTGCTGGAAACGGATATGCTCTATGACCACAATCCGCAGGAAAGAGAAATGCCCCGGGTGCTGGCCCGTCAAACGAGGGCGAAACACCTGGGACAGGATATGCGCAATTTAGCCTCTGTGTTTCGGCAGACCGGTGCACAAGTGACGCCCGGCGATTTTCCCTCTATTCGTCGCACCCACGGCTACCGCTACAGTACCAAGGTTACCCGGCTGGCAATGCCGGACTATATGGCAGACACCGGGGAACGGGAGCAGATCCGTGCGGAAAACCGAAAAGCAGCGGATCGGATTTTGCAGCTTTGCCGGGAAAACGGCGCACAGCTGTTGCTGGTGGAGCTGCCCACCGTAACTTCCTGGAATGCAGCCCGCCATCGAGGTGTGGCGGAATTTGCAGCCGCTCGAGAATTGGAATTTCTGGATTTGAACCTGCTGTACGATCAAATGGGATTGGACAGCGCCGTCGCTTTTCGGGACGCAGGCAATCACCTGAATGTAACCGGTGCTACCGCCGTTACTGCCTACTTGGGGCGGTATATTGCCCGCCAGTACCGTCTGCCGGATCTGCGCGGCAATTCCCGTTATGCCAACCGTCAAGAGGAATGGGTATGCTACCGCCGGTTTGTAAACGGAAATATATAAAACAGCGGAGCGATGGAGGTATGGAACCGTATAATCGCTTTTGCCAAAAAAGGCGGGAGCAGTCCCTTGTGATGGATGGTATTTGGCTTTACAAACGAATGTTGGTGTAGACCCCGTAGTGGTCGGACACATAGCCGCCGCTCAGGTCGTTTAAGACGGTATAATCGCTGCCGGCGCCCAGTGCGGTGTTCTCTTTCCGTACTGTATTATATCATAATTGTAACACGGATTTATAAAAGAAATGTGAACAAAAAGCAAAGCGCAAGGAAGAATATGTCTTGCGCTTGATTTACGATTATGGCTTCGTCTTTTCTTTACTTGCAGTACAGTTTTTTGGCACACATTGGACGATAACTTAATCGGTGTGTCGGTTGGCTCCCGCATTTTTTCAGCCGCTGGTTGTCCATACTTGCTTGATGCAAAAACCGCCTGACGCAGGTGCGGTTTTTGCGTGTCCCTTGCAATTTCACAATCGGGGCGTATATAATAGATACATTCTATTGCGCGAGGACAATCATGGAAAAGAACTGGACCACCGGCAGCGTGCTGCAAAGCATTTGGCGCTTTTCGCTGCCGTATCTGCTCTCTTATTTTTTACAGACGCTATACGGTATGGCAGATTTACTGATTATCGGCCGTTTTGGCACGGTGGCAGATACCACCGCCGTATCCGTTGGCTCCCAGGTGATGCACATGCTCACCGTTATGTTGCTGGGGCTGGCGATGGGCACCACCGTTTGCATCGGCCAGGCGGTGGGCGCCGGAGATCGGCGGCGTGCCGGGCGCTTTACCGGCAACACCATTACCCTATTTTTTGGCTTGTCGTTGGTGCTTACGGTGATTTTGCTGATCCTGCGGCACACGCTGGTCGGCTTGGTGTCTACCCCCGCAGAAGCGGTGGAGGGCACAGTGGCCTACCTGACCGTGTGCTTTTTAGGTGTTCCCTTTATTACGGCATATAACATCATCAGCGCCATCTTCCGTGGTATGGGCGACAGCAAGCGGCCCATGTACTTTATCGCCGTGGCCTGCGTTTGCAATATCGTGCTGGACTGCCTGTTTATGGGGCCGCTGCATATGGGCTCCACCGGTGCTGCTCTGGGTACCACTTTAAGCCAGGGGATCAGCGTGGCGGTGGCGCTGCTTTTCTTAAAACGCGGGGGTAGTGGCATTCGCCTGCAAAAGGCGGATCTGAGACCCAGCCGCCCGGTTGCCGGTGCCATTTTGAGGATCGGCGTGCCCATCGCCCTGCAAGATGGGCTGATCCAGGTGGCGTTTATCATTATTATTGTTATTGCCAACCGCCGGGGGCTGAATGATGCCGCTGCCGTGGGTATTGTGGAGAAAATCATCAGCTTTTTGTTCCTGGTGCCCTCGACCATGCTGTCTACCGTGTCTGCCCTGGGCGCCCAGTGTATCGGTGCCGGCAATCCCCGACGGGCGGTGCAGACCCTGCGCTACGCTCTGTTGCTAGCTGTGGGCTTTGGGGTGATCGTGACGGTCGTTATTCAGTTCGTTTCTGAGCCGGTGGTGGCGCTGTTCACCTCGGATACCACCGCTGCCGGCGCACAGGTTGTGCGCCTGGGTGGGCAGTACCTGCGAGGGTATATTTTCGATTGCATTTTTGCAGGCGTGCACTTTTGCTTTAGCGGATACTTCTGTGCTTGCGGCCGCTCCGGCCTGAGCTTTTTGCACAATATTCTGTCCATCTCTCTGGTGCGCGTGCCCGGGGCGTACTTGACCTCGCTGCGCTTCCCGGACACCCTATTCCCGATGGGACTGGCTACCGCAGTCGGTTCTCTCTTGTCCGTGACCATCTGTCTGGTGGCTTTTGCCCTTTTGCAGCGCAAGGCCCGACGATCGCCAACGGCGGAATAAAAAAACGCACTCGACTTTTCCAGGTCGGGTGCGTTTTCTAGATTTACAATCGAATGTTGGCGTAGACCCCGTAGTGGTCGGACACATAGCCGCCGCTCAGGTCGTTTAAGACGGTGTAGCCGCTGCCGGTGCCGCTGGTGAAGATAAAGTCGATGGGCTCGCTTCCGGTATCGCAGTAGCCCCACTCCTGGTAGGTCATGGTTTTCTTGGCAGGGTCGGTGCAGTCTTGCAGTCGGGCGGCGATTCGACGGTAGGCCTCGTCCTCTTGCGTTTCGTTAAAATCACCGGTGAGCACCACGCCGGCCTCTTTGCCGTACTTGGCCTGCAAGGCGGTTAGGTGTTCGATGATTACCTCGGCGCCAAAGTCCGCTGCCTGCTGGGAGGCGTTATCCAGGTGGGTGTTGAGAAACAGCAGCCGCTTGCCGGTGGTGCGGTCTTGCAGCACCACATAGCTGCAAATGCGGTAGCAGCCGGCTTGGCCGGGCTGTCCGTTTTCGTCCGTGTAGGTGTAGCGGCTGGCTTTGTTCGGCGTTTCACTGAGCCAAAAGGTGTTCTTCTCTAAAGCGGTGTACTTGGTTTTATTCCAAAAGACCGGGTTCATCTCGCTGTTCCAGTCCGTAGCGTCGCCGCCCCGCTGCACGCCGTAGGCATCGTAGTCCGGCAGGGTGGATTGCAGCGCTTTATACCAGTAGATGTTCATTTCCTGGGTGCCGATCAAGTCCGGCTTGCATTGGTTCATATAGGCGGCAAAGCGCGCGCAGCGGGTCATACTGTCCGTATCGTCAAAGCGGTTGCCAAACACACTGGCCACATTAAAAGTGACCGTCCGTACATCATCGGTCTCACTGCCGGGTGCGGTGTATTGCGCCGGTTGCGCCTTATAAAGGAAACAAAGAGAAAGCACAATGGGCACCGCCAGCAGGGCTGTTACGCCTGCGGCAGCCGGGCGTATTTTTTTGCCGCTGACTTTGGTGTGCAGCAGAAATTGCAGCAGGTAAATGCCAAAGGTCACCGCCAACCCGACCTTGGCCCGGGCGCCGAACCCAATGGCTAAAAAAGCCGTCAGCGCAAAGACGGCAGCGTTTATCCAAAAGACGGTCATATTCCGCCGATCGCCGCCCTTGGCCGCGGTGAACAGGGAACAGATCAGTTCCGCGATTCCCAGCACCAGCGCGCAGAAAACGGCTGCCACCGCAAAGCCGTAGCCTTTATCGGTCATCATGGGTCGCAGGTCTGCACCGTGGTTGGACAGGCAGAGAATGATGGTGATCAGCGATACATTCTTGTGCCCGGCGTAGAACATAGGCAAGCACAGCGTGCCCAGGGGTGCCAGCAGCGCCAGCTGGCGCAGAATGTGCCAAGGGGTCTGCATGGTAGAATTTTTCAGTCGGTGCCAAAAGCCGGCTTGGTTGCCGGGTGTGGATGTGGTACGCATGATTTCACCTTCCATAATTATATTTGTATTTTGTGCATCGGGTTTGTGACAAGCCAATACGGATGCGTTGGCAGGCAGATGGTATCCGCCCCCTCTGTGCAGGCGGAGAGAAATTTGCTCGCCCCACCATAGCGCCGATTTGCCAAAATCGGGCACACCATCCTACCTTGATTATATAAGAAGATCCGCCGGGTGTCAACGGATAGAATTTGCCCAGCCGGTAGTATTCGGTTCTGCCGGGCGCTATTTCTTCTCGTTGGGACAGTCTGTAATGCCAAAGTAAGATTTTTCCACGCTGCCGTATAGGTCGCCAAGTGCTTCTTTTTCGTCTATCCGGGATAGGTTGGCTTTATCAACGTAAAGGCAGTAACCGCCGGATATGGGCGTGTATCTTTTCTTGTACGGAATGGCCTGTCGGGTCAGGTATGCTTCATATAGCTGTAATTTGACTTGGTTCTTGGTTTCTAAAATTTTATGTTTCATACGGCTTCCTCTTTCAAAATTCCAGGCGCAGCTGGGGGTCCAGCCAACTGGTTTGGGTGGCTTGGTGTACCATGTCACAGGGTCTAGCAACATTTGTACAGATGACCGCAGGCGTCATAGGCGCCGATGCCTACCTGTTATTGGTACGCTGGAAGGGCTCGTCACTCAGTATCGAAAGGTCCACTGGACCTTTCTCCCAAATTTTTTCGCTTCGCTCAAAATTTGGACACTCGTGTTCGAATCCCTACAACCCAAAACATAATAAAAAGCCGTAAAACGCAAAAGCGTTCTACGGCTTTTTGGTACGCTGGAAGGGATTCGAACCCCCGACCTTCTGGTTCGTAGCCAGACACTCTATCCAACTGAGCTACCAGCGCATATGCAAAAGCACTACTGCGCTTTTGCTCAAATAATATAGCACATCGCATTGCAAAATGCAAGCCTTTTAGGTGATATTTTTTAAATAATCTTCTAAAAGATCGGCGGCCAGGGCGCATAATTCGGCGCAGGGACGCTTTTTGTAGTAGCCCTCCGTGCGGGGTTCCGCCTGGGGCGTGGGTTTCACATTCGGGTCCAGTCCCAGGAGCACCCGGCACACCAGGGAGCCGGTCTCCGCCTGAAAGCCCTTTGCCACCTGCTGCACCATGGCGTAGACCTCGCTTTTCGGCCGATCGCCGTAGAGGGCAGACAGTACAAAAGTCACGCCGGAGATGGTGCCGCACACTTCACGCATACGACCCATACCGCCGCCAAAGCCTATGGTGAGCCGGGCGATGGTGTCCGGGTCCATACCAATCTTATCTTGGAACGCCAAAGCCACCGCTTGGCTGCAATTATAGCCGGACTTGAAGTTTTGCCGAGCCAGATCGCCTTTGGTCATCAGTCCGTACCTCCGGGCATGACCTCCGGCGCAGTTTCCACAAACTTGGCAGAGATGGTCATATCCTTGCTGCCTACGGTAAAGGAATAGGTGGAGTCGGTGGATTGCAGTTCGCCGTTCATATACCAGCCGTCAAAGTCATAGCCGTCTCTGGGGGTGGCGGTGAGGGTTACATTGTCACCCTCCTCGTATTTGCCGCTTCCGGTGACGCTGCCGCCGCCCTGGGTGCGTACATTTACCCGCACACTGCTGTCTTGGGTAGTGGTCGTCTGTTTTTTGGTGGTGGTCTCTTTCTTCGTGGTGGTCTCCGTAGGCTTCTCGGTGGTGGTTTCCGCCGGCTTCTCGGTAGCATAATTGTTATTGGTATAGTCCCGGTCGTCGCTAACAGGGACAGAGACGGAGGTGTCCGGCACCGTGGTGGTTTCCTTGTCGTGATGGCCGGAGGCCACGGCGATGATGATACCCACCACCACGGCAATGAGCACCACGCACAGCACGATAATGATGATCATGCTCTGCTTATTCTTTTGCTGCAACTTTTTTTCTTCCTCCGGGTTCGGCCGGGGGGCAGGTGCAGGTGCGCCGTCGGGTGTTGCGCCGGCAGGCTGCTGATCTGCTTGCGCGCTCAGCTCATTTTCATCATATAGGGGGGAACCGCATACTTCGCAGATATAGCGGCTGTCATCGTTCTCCGCTCCGCAATTTTTACATCTCATATCTGAAACCTCGCTTGTTGATTTTCGCTTGATGAACAGGGGCGAAAAATGCCCCCATCTACACAAAAGTATAGCACACTGCCGTGCAAATCGCAATAAATATGTTAAAAATACAGGCGATATGAAAAATTAAACACTAATTTTGTAAATGGGGCTTGACTTTTTGGTAAATTTAATATAAATTTTATATGTACGTTTTTGTAAAACGGATTTCGACTTTTGAAAGGGGAAACTATACGTATGAAGAAATACGCATTCAAGGGCCTCGGTTTGGTGCTTGCAGTTGCACTGATCGTTGGCTGCTTTGCCGGTTGTGCAAAGATCAACTATGTGACCGACGGCGCGATCCAGGCAATCAATGAGGTGAAGGACGGCAGCTGGAAGACCAAGGGTCAGGAAGACGCTGGTACCAGTGAAGCGGATTATGATAAGCCCGTTATTGAGGAATTCAAGGCCGGTACTTACGGCGGCGTTGAGTTTAAGGATGTGGCCGCTGTTGCCGATTATTACAAGCAGGCTTACGACTACACCAAGACCTTGACCGCCCAGTATAAGGACGATAAAGGCCAGACGCAGACCTACTACAAGATGCTTTGCGAAGAGGATCTGAATGTACATGACATTGCCATTGACGGCAGCGTGAACAAGACCATCAATAACATGGTTCCCGGTATCGTAAAGCCCATTTACAAGCCCGGTTTGAACGGTCTGGTTCCCTCCACCAACAGAGATCCTAAGCTGGATACGGACGAGTGGGACGGCAAGGGTGAGTCCCTGCAGACCAGCCGCCTGGTGGCTGATGATCTGGTGACTGCCAATGTGAAGGACAATGGCGACGGCACCATCACCCTGCAGATGCAGCCCAAGTATGTAAACATGAGTGCACCCGGTAAGGACGCACAGGGTCATATGTTCCAGTCTTTGGGCGCCATCGATTCCACCGTGGACAGCATCACCGTACTGTCTTGGTCCGAGGGCACTACTGCCGATAACTGCAAGGTGAATTACTACGGCGGTACCGCTACCGTGACCATCAACACCAAGACCAAGGAGATCACCAAGGCCGATTATGTGATGGAAGCTCACGTGGTTGTATCTCACGCTTGCATCGCTGTAATCCGTGATAAGAACGCCACCGTGGATGTTACCATGAAGTGGTCTGCACCTGCCAGCGAAAAGTACATGCAGGAAAAAAAGGGTGTTACCAGGGCGTAAACACCTGTTCCGATTTTACAAAAAGCAAAGGAATTCCGCACCTCCGGGTGCGGAATTTTTTGTTTTCGGGGCGGCATAAACATAGGCCGATCGTCACGGCGTGTGGGTTGGGATAAATTCACTGCGGATTTATGTTGCTTTGACGGCGGTTATCCTGTATAATGAAGTGGAACGCACCCTCGGGGGCGTATCCCTTATATTAAGGAGAATAGAATGAGCGAAAAAATACCAAACTATAATTATGATGCAGACGAGGTACTGAATGATTTTAAGTCCAAGTTTGCCTGGCCCAAGCGAGATGAAGTGCAGGCGGTGGTCAAGCCGGGCAAAATGCCCTTGCGGCTGCTGCTGTGCGCCCTGATCACTGCGGTGGTGGGCGGCATTGCCTATTATATGATGCTGCCGGCACTGAATGTGCACGACACCCAGCTGTATCTGTTTTTGATCTTGTTGGTGGTGGTATTTGCCGGGTCCTTTTTCCTGGTGTGCCGGGCCAACAAGAAGGCGGAGCGTCTGGAATATGTGAAGAAAAAGACCCTGATACCGGTGGTCATTGTGGCGGTGATCGCTGTGGTGATGCTGGTGGGTTTCCTGGTAGGTGCCACCATTTTCCGTGCTTCCTCTTACAGCGATCTGATGACGGTGCAGAACAGCGACTTTGACCGGGATTTCTCCGACATCAGCTATGATGAGGTGCCCCGGATCGACGCCTCTCGGGCCAAGACCCTGGCAGACCAGCAGTTGGGCTCTCTGTCTCAGTACAAGAGCCAGTATGTGGTTGCGGACGCCACCACGCAGATCAACTACCGGGGCGTGCCCTGCCGTGTGGCCAGCCTGCAATATGCGGATGTATTCAAGTGGGTCAACAATACCAAAAACGGCTTGCCCGCGTATATTCTGATTGATGTGGTGAGCCAAAAGGTTACTGTGGTCAACTGTGTGGAGCAGTTCGGCAGCGGTATCCAGTATTCCCCGGCGGAGTATTTTAATGAAAAGTTGATTCGTCACCTGCGGTTCCAGTACCCGACCAAGCTGCTGGATACCCCTAATTTTGAGATCGACGAGAGCGGTCACCCCTATTGGGTGACGGCATCCCTGACCAAGAAAATTGGTCTGTTTGGCGGCACGGATGTGCAGGGCGCCATTGTAACGGACGCGCTCAGCGGCGAAAGCAAGTATTATCCCATCGACACCGTGCGCAAGGACAAGAGCCTGAACTGGATTGATGTGGTGTATAGTGACCAGCTGCTGATCGAGCAATACAACTATTACGGCAAGCTGAAGAAGGGCTTTTGGAACTCGATTATTTTCCAGAACGATGTGAATGTGGCCTCCAGCGGCAACGGCTATATTGCCATGGACGATGATGTGTGGGTGTACACCGGCATTACCTCTTCTAAGACGGACACCTCCAACTTCGGCTTTATCCTGTGCAACCAGCGCACCAAGGAGGTGCGGTATTACCAGAACGGCGGTGCCATTGAAACCTCTGCTATGGAGTCTGCCCAGGATGCGGTGCAGAACTTTGGTTATGCAGCCACATTCCCCATTTTGCTGGATATTGAGGGTCAGCCCTCCTACTTTATGAGTCTGTACGGCGACAGCAATACCGTCAAGGGCTATGCGCTAGTCAGCCTGGAGGATAAGACGGTGGTAGGCACCGGTCTGATTGATACCAACAGTGACGCCAAGGCGTTGAATACGGCGGTGGAGAACTATATCAACGCCATGAAGGACAAGGGTTGGATCGCCAAGACAGTGGATGCATCGGATTATGTAAAGGACGAGGCAGAGATTGCCACTGCCGGCGGAGAACAGACGGACGGCAAGACGACGGAGACGCCCCAGCAGTCCCAGTCCACAAACGGCAAGACGATCACCGGCAAGATCACGGACATTAAGTCCTCGGTAAACGACGGCAACACCGTTTATTACTTGCAGGTGGACGGCGTGTATTACTATATTCGGGTCACCGATTGCATGCAGGTGCTGCTGCTGCAAAAGGGCGACACGGTAGAGATTACGCCACAGGGTGACGCTAAGGACGGCTTTGCCCAAGCTGCCGCAGTGAAAGCAAAATAACAAACAAAAATCCCCTGTGTGCCGCTTGGCATACAGGGAATTTCTTTGCCTGACAGGCCACAGAACGGTCTGTCAGGCATTTTTATTCGGTTTCCGTAAAGGGAGACGGCTTGGCTAAAAACGCCTTCAGCGCGTCCATTTGTTCCATGGCATTGCGGTAGCCGGTTTGATAAATCTGCTCCAGCTTGTCTGTGTTGCGCTCTAAGGTGGGGCAGTGCAGCGGATGGTCCGGTGCAATCACAAAGGCATCGCCTCGGCCTTGGGCGTCCCACACTGTTTCCAGTTGGCGGTTGTATATTTTATACCGGTTCAGTATCGCCCGGGTCATCAGCGGATATTTGCGGAATATACGCCGAATCAGGCGCGCATGACCCATAGGCTGCTTTTGATAATTTCGATCTTGCGTGAGCACCACTACTGCCTTTTGGCACCCGTCTTCGTAGGCGTGCGCCAGGGGAATGGAGTCGGTGACCCCGCCGTCAAAGTACCGGTCTTTGCCCAGCACAACCCCCTTGGTGGCGCCGGGCAGGGCACAGCTGGCCCGCAGAATGGGGCAGCCCCGTTTGTGGAAGTCCTTGGGGTACATATATTCCGCCTTGCCGGTGAGGGCGTTGGTGACCACCACGCACAAGGTGGTGTTCGCCCGGTCATAGGCCTCTTGGTCCAAGGGGGACAAATCGTAGCTTAATTCCCCAAACAACCACTCGCCGTTTAAGAATTCGCCGTTTTTTACCATGTTTTCCAGGCTCATAAAGCGTTTGTCGCCGCTGTACTGAATGGAAATATCATGTTGACGACCCCGGCATTTGCCGATGTAAGACACAGCATTGCAGCTGCCTGCCGACACGCCGATCACATAAGGGAAGGTGATCCCCTGATCCATAAAGGCGTCCAGCACGCCGCTGGTGTAGATGGCACGGTTGCCGCCGCCCTCCAGCACCAATCCGCAGGAATACATAGAATACCTCCAAAAAAAGTTAGGGGACGGCGAAAGCCATCCCCTCATTGCATTGTATTTTGCTTATTTGGCAGCCTTTTTAGCAGGTGCCTTTTTCTTAGATGCGCTCTTTTTGGCGGGCGCCTTTTTCTCAGCCGGCTCTGCCTTTTCCTGCACCTGGGTGTCTGCAGCGGCGGTCTCTACGATCTCCAGATCGTTATCGCACTCGAAGAAGTCGCTGTCGTCGAAATACTCTGCCTCTTTGGGAGCAGTCAGCTTCTGGATCGCAAGATATACGGCAACGGCCACGCCTGCAATGGCAACGATGGCACTAATGACTTTCAGGATCGTTTTGAAATTCATAATAATGAACCCCCTTATAAAATCTGTTTCTATTATAAATGGATTTGGCGGCAAAGTCAAGCGCCAAAACAGCAGAAAGATGTCTACTTTCGCAAAAGCCGCGGCCGATGACAAAAAAGAACGCTCCCTGCAAATGCAGGAAGCGAAAATTCGATAGAAACCGAGTGTCGGCGCTTATGCGCGGTTCAGTTTGCTGACCAAATTGCTCTTTTTGCGGGCTGCGGTGTTCTTGTGCAGCAGGTTCTTGGCAGCGGCCTGGTCGATCTTCTTGCAGGCAAACTGCACAGCCTGGGTCTTGTCCTCAGCGTTGGCATCAATAGCGGCATTTGCCTTCTTGATGGCGGTCTTGAGGGCGGTGTTGCGGGCCTTGTTGTTGGCGGCCTTTACAGCGTTGACCTTGACTCTCTTTTTAGCAGACTTAATGTTGGGCATGGTTTTCACTCCTTTAGCGGTGGATTAGGTAGAAGGGCATAGCCCCGTTTTCTTTTTAATGCCTAAACATCATAGCACACGCAAATCTAAAATGCAAGTATTTTTTTCTTTTTGGACATACTTTTATTGAAAAACTATGAAAATCAGGTGAAAAATATGGAAAATCGCACAGATTTGGCACTGGAAAGCTATGAAAATCAGCAAAAAACCGCGCTGCCCGGTGTAAAAGTGCGGGAGCAGGATGGCATTTCCGTGGTGGAAGTGCTGGACGCCCGAGGCGAAAAAGCCCTGGGCAAACCGGTGGGCAAGTATATCACCTACCGGGTGTCGCCCATGGCGCAGGAGACCCAGCTGTTTGATGGGCGGCTGGAGCGGATCGCCGATCTGCTGCGGGGGCTGCTGCCGGATCACCCCACCGGGGTATTGGTTGCCGGGGTGGGCAACACCGCCATCACTGCGGATGCGTTGGGGCCGGAGACCAACCGCTATGTGCTGGCCACCCGTCACATTGCCGGAGAACTGCGCCGGGCGCTGGGACCGCTGACGGATGTGTCTACCGTTACCACCGGGGTGCTGGGCAACACCGGTATGGAGAGCGCCGAGGTGGTGGCGGGTATGGTTCACACGGTGCGTCCGGACTGCGTGCTTGTGGTGGACGCGCTGGCGGCATCGTCGGCGGATCGGTTGGGCACCACGGTGCAGCTGTCAAATGCAGGCATTGCCCCCGGCTCCGGGGTGGGCAATCATCGGCGGGAGATCAGTGCCCGGGTGCTGGGCGTGCCGGTGGTGGCACTGGGTATTCCCACGGTGGTCAGCAGTCGGGTGTTGGGCGGTACGGCGGAGGAGATGTATGTGACCCCCAGAGAGATCGACCAGCTGATTAACCGGGGGGCCAAGTTGCTTGGTATGTCCATCAATGTGTGCCTCCAGCGGCACTTGCAGCCCCGGGATCTGTACACGCTGGTGGGATAATCCGGCGCCGGCGTGCATATTCTTATATGAGAATAGAAGCAGGACGAAGCCAAAGGAGCTGGATATGAAAAAAGAACGGGCGGCCTTCTTTTGCAATATTGCGGCGGCGGTATTGGTCACGGCGGTGCTGGTGAGCGCGGCACCCCGGATCTCTGCCGTCGGTGCGGTGGGTCAGCGGGTGGCGGCGGTGTTTTCGCCCACCTATTTCAGCAGCAAAATAAATACAGAATTTTCTACTATAAAATCGGCGCAAACGACGCATACTAAGACTACCGCGACCCGGGAGGCTCAGGCAATGCACCCCATTTCAGGGAAGGACAGCGACCCTTATGCGCACATTACCGAGACCCCGGCGGATGTGGCTAAGTTGATGCAGCAAGAGAAAAAAGTGATCGGCAGACAAAAGCAGGTGGGCAAAACCAGCGAGGAGAGTTACCAGGGCGGGGGGACGATCTTGTCTTTCGGTTCGCTGGCAATTCAAAGCAAGATCCCCGCTTCGTTTTATCGTCCGGACATAGAGGCACTCCTTAAACAGAAGGCGGCCCTGTCCGTGCCCAACGCGGCCAAGCCGACGGTGCTGATCTATCACAGCCACACCACAGAGGGCTACACCCTCCTGGACGCGGGTTATTATACCAAGTCCACCGACCTGCGCAGCGACAGCAGTACCCAAAATATGGTGCGGGTCGGGGACGAACTTTGCGCGTATCTGGAAAAGTGCGGGATCGGCGTGGTGCACGACCGCACCACCCACGACAAGGACTACTCCGGCGCCTACGACCACTCCCGCAAGACGGTGGCGGGGTATTTGGAGAAGTACCCGTCCATAGAGATCACCATTGATGTGCACCGGGACGATATTACATACGATAATAAGACCAAGGTGAAGCCTACCGCCAAGATCAAGGGTAAAAAAGCCGCCCGGATGATGATCATTGCCGGGTGCGAATACAATCGGGTCAAGAACTTTCCGGACTGGGAATATAACCTGCGCTTTGACCTGGCAGTGCAGCAGCAAGTGGAGAAACAGTACCCGGGGCTGATGCGTCCCATTCTCTTTTCCGAGCGTAAGTACAATATGGATATGACCCGCAATTCCTTTTTACTGGAGGTGGGCACGGACGGCAACACCCTGGACGAAGCCTGCTATTCCGCTCGGCTGTTCGCCACCGCCTTGGCCCGGGTTATTCAGGATTATGAAAAATAAGGAGCCGTTATGAAGAAACACCCAACCCCCATTTTGCTTCTGTTGTGCACAATACTGTTGATCGGCGGCACGGCAGTGGCCTACTGCAACACACGCAGCTTCGGTTTTGAGCCGGACGCCAAGTGGATCACCTATAATGACGGGGGCTTTACCGTGTATGACTTTCGGGTAGAATACCGGCAGTTGGCAGAAGGCTGGCAAAGTTTTTCAAATTTTTTTCCAAAGAAAAGTCAAACCTGTTTTTATGATAAAATGGAATTCTGATTGGTGCGCACGGCGAATACCGTGCGCTTTTCTCTGCTGTATATAATGTATATAAATAATAAAGGATTTGGAGAAACGCTCGGCAGAGTGTGAAAGAACTTGAAAAAACTTGAAAAAAAGTGTTGACTTTTGCCTTGCACTTTGGTATTATAGCTAAGCGCTCGAGAGAAGAGCGGCCGGCCAAAAGGTCGGGTAAGGACCTTGAAAATTAAACAACGACGAGAAA
>CP107220.1:987500-1135000 GCA_025757685.1 Oscillospiraceae bacterium
TCCCGGAGAGCGAAGGCGTCGCCCCGTTCCAAGATCTGCCGCAGCAGCGCTTTAGTCCGGTACAGTTCCTCAATCTCCGGCTGGGTACGGGCCAAATTCTGTGCCGCCAGGTCCGCCGTCTTAACATCAATCAAATCCAGCGTGCCCGCCTGGCCAAGCCGGTTCAGCCAACGCTTGATACTCTTTTCGTCCGTTAAAATATGGCCGTCGTGGTAACGGATTAGAGGCAAAATACGCTGCATACTGGCTCGACTTGCTTTCAACCGTTCCAGCGCCGCTTTTGCCAGCTGTTCGCTGACAGTCGGATGACCGTAAAAGTGGTCAATGCCTTCTTCGTCCGTAGTTTTGCACGCCGGTTTGCCGGTGTCGTGAAAGAGCATGACCAACCGCAAGTCCGCGTCCTTAGGCGCCGCCTCCACAGACCTGGCAATGTGGGTAAACACATCGTATACATGCCATGGATTTTGCTGGGGGCAATCAAAAGCGGGTACCAACTCCGGCACCACCACACCGATAATCTCTTTGTATTCTACCAGCACATCAAAGGCCCAGTCGCCAAGCAGCAACTTTTTCAGCTCCACATAGATCCGCTCGACGGACACCAGGTGGAGTCGCTCTTTCAGTTCAAAAGCAGCCTTTGCCGTTTCTTCCTCCAAGGTGAAGCCCAAAACGGCAGCAAAGCGCAGGGCGCGGAGAATACGCAGAGCGTCCTCGGTAAACCGCAGGCGCGGCTCTCCCACGCACCGCAAGCACTTCGCTTTCATATCCGCCTGGCCGCCAAAGGGATCTACCAATCCTCTCACCGGGTGGTAAGCCATGGCGTTGACGGTAAAATCCCGGCGCGCCAGATCCGTCTCCACCTCCGGCACAAAGGTCACCCCGTCCGGATGGCGGCTGTCCGTATAGCTGCCGTCGGTACGAAAGGTGGTGATCTCATAAGTCTTGCCATTTAGGACCGCGGTGACCGTGCCGTGCTGTAAGCCGGTCTCAATATACCGTATGCCGGCCGCTGCCAGCACCGCCTCCGTCTGCCGGGGCAGTGCAGAGGTGCACAGATCAATATCCGCATACGCCCGACCCATACAGGCGTCCCGCACGCAGCCGCCCACCGCATAGGCGCGGTAGCCTGCCTGTTCCAGCAGATCTAAAAGCTGCCGGGCTTCTCTATCCAGTTGCAAATAATCACCTGCCTTAGGGGTATGCTAACGGTATGACTGATTTTTTCTTTTATCTTTTTCGCTTTCTGTTCGGCGGCGCCGCCTACTGTACCATAGAGTTGGTATACCGGGGCCGCACACATTACTCCATGTTCTTTGCCGGTGGGATCATCTTAGCAGCCTTTTACTGCCTGGAGCGCACGCAACCGGATTTGCGGCTGGCGCTCAAGTGCCTAATGGGTGCCGGGATCATCACCGGGATAGAACTGGTATTTGGCCTGGTATTTAACCGGGCGCTGGGTATGGGCGTTTGGGATTACAGCCGGGTGCCGCTGAATTTATGGGGCCAAATCTGCCTGCCCTTTACGCTGATTTGGCTGGGCTTTAGTTTTTTACTGTTCCGTTTTGTCATTCCAAACGATCCGCTGATTTGAGCGCCGGGCATAGTCTGCCAGCACCTGCCGTGCCTGCGTCCGCTCCTCCCGGGTCAAGGGTGCCTGCTCCTCCGGGTAGTCCCAGCGGTCAAAGGGGTCTTTCTTGGTAATGACCCGCACACGACCCCGGCACACCCAAGGATAAACCAGAATTTTGCGCTTGTTCTTTACATAGTAGAGAAAGCCCTGCTTGCCGCCGGATACATTGCGAATGTAATGCAGCCCCTTGGCTTGCTTCATAATCAGCAGAATTTGCTGATCCGCAGGCATGCGCCGCACCTGCCAGCGGTTAAATGCCGGCAGCAGCACCAGGCCAATCAACAGCACGGCGGCAACGATCAGTGCAATTTGCCAGCCGCTCATTCTACCGACCACCCCAGGGTCAGAATTTCAAAGGGCGTGTAGTCAACGGAATCCGTCTCCCGCTCCACATCTTCCAGCATATTCAGCACCTGTACCTTGCGGGGCAGGCGCAGGGTGCCACGGCGGCCGTCCTGCTCGCTCAAGCGCACCACAATGCGCTTCCCATCCTCAGAAAACTTCATGGCCTGTAAATAAAGCGGCGCAAAGTCCGTGCCGTTGTAGGCCACGTCGCTCTTGATGGGCGGCTGGTTGAATTGCAGCGCGCGGCGGTTAATCCCCGCCAGTACCGGATCGCCGGCATGGGGCACAATGCGGTAGCAAAAGCTGTGGTGACCCATATCCGCCGTTACATCCGGACGAATGGGAGCGCGCAGCAGAGACAGACTGATCTGATTTTCCAAAAAGCCTACGCCGTACTTCCCGTCGTTCAGAATGGCGACGCCGCCGTCCGTCTCGCTGAGATCGCACCACTTGTGGTGGCAGCACTCAAAGCGAGCCTGCTGCCAAGTGGTATTGCGGTGGGTGTCCCTGGCAATATAACCGGCGGAGGTATCGCACAGCGCCTGCCGTGCCAGCACATTGCAGTCAAACAGCACTTTGGCCAACACATGTTTCTCCTGCCAGTCCACCTGATTTTCCACCTCAATGGCGCCGTCTCTGCGGAACAGCCGCAGGTACTGGGTCCAGGTGGATTGATCTGTTTGCAGCACGGTCTTAAATGTGACGCTCTCGCTGTCCTGCTCGATCAAAGTCAGCGGCTGCGCCACGGTCAGGGGCACTTGCTTGTCTCTGTAATTCGGCAGAATGTCCCATGCGTCATAGTTGCCGGGTTTATCCTCATAAAGAGTCAGTTTATTAAAGGCGCCGTCTGCCCACTCACGCTGCATTTTCTTGTCATACAGGCTTGCAACGGAGCCGTCCTCATTCAGACGAACGGTATAGAAAGGCGTCTCCACCCGATTACCGTCCACTTGCAGCCAGTCGCCGCGATAGGCGGTCTTGCGTAGGGTGCCGCTGCCCAGGGGTGCCAAATTGGGCAACAGCCAGTTGCCTCGCTTGCCCATACGGGTGGCGGTACCCCGTTTGTTTTCCACAAAAGTTAGGGCATCATAAGTAAAGTTCAGCGGGTTAAAATAGCGGTTTCCGGTGCCGATTATGGCATCCAACGCCGTCTCAATCTCTCGATAATCCGCCATGGCGTCCTGAAACACCGGGTGAATATGGGAGCCGGGCAAAATATCATGAAATTGGTTGATCAGCAGCTTCTTATAAAGTGCCGTGATCTCCGGTGTGCGATTCTCGCCACGCAGCACAGTGAGCATTTCCGCCAAGCGGAACTTATTTTCCAGCCGCCGATTGGCGCGCTTTAAGTCGCTCTTGGTGGTAAAGGTGCCCCGGTGCATTTCCAGGTACAGCTCGCCGTCCCAGGTTTCCAAGTTCTCGTTGTCCTTCAAATTCTTTTCCAGGAATTCGGCGCCGCCCATGTGGGTGCACTTGGGCAGTACGGACACCTTGGAGAACCGATGCATCAGTTCGATCATCTCTTCCGTGCAGCCGGAGCCGCCGTCACCGTAGCCAAACATATTCATCGTCTGGCCGCCGGTGTCCTTATCAATATACGCCTCCCAGTTGGCCTGAATTTGGGAGGGTGCGTTCCAGGTGATAAAGTGGGTGGGCGGCACGCAAGCCAGTACGCTGCTGCCGTCAATGCCCCGCCAAATAAAGTTGTTGTGGGGGAAGCGATTGGTATCATTCCAGGTGGACATTTTGTTGCTGACAAAGTAGTCCACACCGCATTTTTTCAAAATCTGCGGCAGAATCCAGCTATTGCCGAACACATCCGGCAGCCAAGCATTATTCACTCGCTTGCCAAACATACGCTGATAGGTCTGCTGGCCGTAAAGACACTGACGAATGAGACTCTCTGCCGCTGGGATATTGCAGTCCGGCTCCACATACATAGCCCCCACCGGCTCGAATTGCCCCCGGGCCACCTTCTCCTGCAATTCGGCAAACACATCCGGGTAATACTTCTCCAGTGTTTCATACACATAGGGCTGAGTGTGGGTGTACTTAAAGTCCGGGTAGCGGTCCATCAGCCGCAGCTGGATGAGCACCGTGCGCAAGTTCTTCTGCACCGCATGAATCCGCCGCCAGTAGTAGGCAATATCCAGGTGACTGTGGGCGATCAGCGCCACATCCCCGGCGCCTTTGTAAGTATCGTTAGCAAAGACCACATCGTTAAGATACGCCTGGCACGCTGCCACACCGGTCACACCATCATCGGTAAAGTCCAGGCAGTTCATGGCATTGTTCAGCTCCCGGTTCAGGAACGAACGGTAATCTTCATTAAACAGGTCACTGCCGGCAATATCCAGCAGCAGCTCAAAGTCATAGACCAAATTCTGCACGGCGTGATCCACAGTGCACAGATACGCGCCCTCAAAGATTTGGCGACAACCGCGAACAGACAGGCTCTCCGGGTTACGCTCATCATCCGGCTTGGAGCGGTTATAGCCCATCATCTCAAAATGCAGGGTCTCTCTGGTATCCGCATAGGGCGACAGCAGCATACGCTCCCGGTTAGGATCCACGCCGCCAACATAGCGGCCGTTGACCTTCACGCAAATTTCTGCCGCTGTTTTCAGAGAGAACCAAAGTTCCTGCCCCTGCAAGTGCTTTGGCACCTGCACATCCGCCGTCATAAAGGCGGTACCGTCCGGGGTGAAATACATATCCCCCCGCTTTAAGGGCCGTGGCTCACCGGGATAGAACTGGAATTCCATTTCCGCCACCTGGCGGGCGTCCCGAATCATCAGGTTTTGGATCTCCCACTTTTCGCTGTAAATATAGTGTTTCAGCCAACAGAAGCGCAGGTCCGTCCACTCCTCCGGGCGCATAGAGCGCCGTTCCACTTTAATATGTGCCATACCTGCACCTCCTTAACGATCCTGAAAATAGGGTTTCTTCCGCACCGGCTCCACCGTCAGCTGCAAATGCAGATCCGCCTTCAGCTGCTCTTCAATCCATGCCACGCACCGGTGAAGGATCAGGCACTTGGAGCACTCGCCCCGAAAGCGCAGGGTCAAACGGTCACCCTCTAAAGATATAAATTCTACCCAGCCGCCGTCGCCTTGAATCTTTGGCGCCAGCACCCGGTCTATATACGCCTGTACGGCCTCTTTCTTCGCTGTCATATTCATTCTCCGATCATCTCTTTGATCTGCGCCTGCAAGGCGGCCAGGCGGCTGTGGGCGGCTGCTTTATCCGGATCCACAATGGAGTAGTACACCTTGATCTTCGGCTCCGTGCCGGAGGGGCGAACCGCCAGCCAGGAGCCGTCGGTAAACAGGAATTTCAGCACATTTTCCTTAGGCAGATCACCGATCCCCTTGGCAAAATCCTGTACCTGCTCCACACCGGCAAACATTTGATCCCCGCCGGCGCGGAAAGTCTGCATCAGCGCCCCGATCTTTTCGGCGCCGTCCTTGCCCTTCAGCACAAAGCTGTCCAACGCGTCCAAATAGTAGCCGTATTTCTCATAAACAGCATGCAGCGCGTCCACCAAAGTCTTGCCCTGATTTTTATACCAGGCGGCCATTTGGCAAATGAGCATAGCGGACACCACCGCGTCCTTATCCCGGGCGTGGGTACCCACCAGGTAGCCGTAACTCTCTTCATAGCCGATGACAAATTCCTTGTCCCCGGTCTGCTCGTAAGTATTGATTTTGTCGCCGATATACTTAAACCCGGTGAGGGTCTCCTCAATCTGCAAACCAAAACTGCGACCGATATTAGCGCCCAGATCACTGGTCACAATGGTCTTGACCAGCGTAGATTTTTCGTTTAACAGCGCTTTCTTCATGGTCAGTACAAACTGCACCAGCAGTGCGCCGGTTTGGTTGCCGGTAAACAGCACATAATCGTCGCCGTCACGCACCGCAATGCCCACACGGTCACAGTCCGGGTCAGTGCCCAGCACCAAATCTGCTCCCTCTGCCTTTGCTTGCGCGATAGCCAAAGTCAGGGCGTCCTTTTCCTCCGGGTTGGGACTGCGCACGGTAGAAAAATTGCCGTCCGGCAGTTCCTGGGACTTGACCACAGATACATGCATATTCCGCAGCACCCGTCGCACAGGCACATTGCCGGTGCCGTGGAGCGGGGTATAAACGATCTTCAAATCCGACGGCTGCGTATATAGGCTCTGTTGCTCCACAGCAGCGATAAAGGCGTCCAGTTCCCTGTCCCCTACCGGATGGATATTTGCATGGTCGCTGCAAAAAGGAATGGCATTGTAATCGTCTACTGCGTTAATGTAATCCAGTGCTGCCGCCGCGTCTGCGGTGCACAGCTGGCAGCCCTTGGCGTCATACACCTTGTAGCCGTTATATTCCTTGGGATTGTGGGAGGCGGTGATCATCACCCCTGCGTCACAGTGCAAATACCGGGTGGTAAAAGACAGCACCGGCACCGGCACCAGCCGGTCGTACAGATACACCTGCAAACCGCAGTTTGCAAAAATGCCCGCCGCCGTCTTGGCAAAATCTGCCGAGTTGTTGCGGGAGTCGTAAGCGATAGCCACTTTCAAGTCCGCCTTGCCGGTGGATTTCAAATAATTGGCAAGGCCCAGGGTGGCCTTACCTACGGTGTAGCGGTTCATCCGGTTAGACCCGGCACCCATAATGCCCCGCAGGCCGCCGGTGCCAAAGGCCAGGTCCTTATAGAACCGATCCTCGATCTCTTTTTCGTCTGTCAGGCTTTCCAATTCCGCCTTGGTGTCCGGGTCGGCAAAGGTAAGCCACTGCCGGTATATCTCTTTGTAATTCATCCTATTATCCTTTACTTAAAGTACATATAAAATTGGCATTTAATCATACCGTTATACAGCTTGCGCCGTTTATCCGCCTTGCGGCCAAAGCACTTTTCAAACTGTTCATCCGGCGAAATGACGCCGTAGCTCCAGCCCTTGCGAGGACTGAATTTCTCGCCCATTATGCGATAGAGCCGTTCCGCCTCTCGAATATCCAGCATACGCTCGCCATAGGGCGGGTTGGTCACCAAGGTGCCCCGCTCCGTTTGGGGGTTAAAATCGGCAATATCCGCCGTGTCCAGGTGCAGGTACTGCCCCACCCTGGCCCGCTTGGCATTGATGGCGGTCAGTTCAATGGCGTGAGGGTCCAAATCGGACCCGAACGCCCGGAAATCAATGTCTGTCTTAATGCTCTCATGGGCACGGGCGCGCTCCTGCTTCCAGGCCGCCTCCGGCACGAAGCCCCAGCGATCGCAGGCAAAATTACGGTTGATCCCCGGCGCCACATTGGCTGCCAGCATGGCACCTTCAATAAGAATCGTGCCGCTGCCGCAAAAAGGATCATACAAAGTGTGGTAATGCCGCAGGCGGGACAGGCTGCACAACGCCGCCGCCAAAGTCTCCCGAATGGGAGCGGCATTGCTCTCCGGCCGGTAGCCCCGCTTGTGCAGGCCGGTGCCGGTGGTGTCCAGCATAATGGTCACCTGGTCTTTCAGTATGGAGAACTGAATTTGGTGCACCGAGCCGGTCTCGTCAAACCAGCTGATGTGGTAGTCCTCTTTTAGGCTCTCTACCACAGCTTTTTTGATGATTTTTTGGCAATCCGGCACACTGTGCAGGGTAGAGGAAATAGAGTACCCTTTCACAGGAAATGTGTCTGTACTGCCGATAAACTCGCTCCAGGGCAATCGCCGTACCGTCTGGAACAGTTCCTCAAAAGTCACCGCCGTAAAGCGATCCAGCACAATCAGGATCCGCTCCGCAAAGCGGCTGTTGATATTGGCACGGGCCAGCATGGCCTGGTCGCCATTAAAGAACACCCGGCCGTTTTCGGCGGTCACCTCCCGGGCGTCCATTTGTCTTAATTCCTCTGCCACCAAGCCCTCCAGGCCCAGTAGACAGGGGGCAGTCATTTGTAATTCCATAAAATTAAAGTTCCTTTGTTGCGTGCCGGGTCACATGGCAGCCTACATTCACCGCCACCGGCAGCCCGGCAATGTGGGTGGCGTAAGTCTCAATATTTACACCCAGCGCTGTGGTTTGGCCGCCAAATCCCTGAGGCCCGATGTCCAGTGCGTTGATCTTCTCCAGCAGCTCCTGCTCCAGCGCCGCATAGTCCGGGTTTGGATTGCGACGGGACAGTGGGCGACACAGCGCCTCCTTCGCCAGCAGGGCGCACTTTTCAAAATCGCCGCCGATTCCAACGCCGATCACCACCGGCGGGCAGGGATTGGAGCCGGCCTTTTGCACAACGCCCACAATGTAATCCACCAGGTCCTGCCGTGTGGCGGCAGGGGTAAACATACGCAAATCGCTCATATTCTCACTGCCAAAGCCCTTAGGTGCTACTGTCAGCCGTACCCGATCCCCTGGCACCAGGCGGGTGTGGATCACGGCAGGCGTATTGTCGCCGGTATTTACCCGGTCAAAGAACGGGTCTCGCACGACGCTCTTGCGCAGCAGGCCGTCCGTATAGCCGGCAGATACGCCGGCGTGCACCGCCGCCTCAAAGTCGCCGTCAATATGCACATCCTGCCCAATTTCTGCAAACACAACAGCCATACCGGTGTCCTGACAAATGGGCAGATCCAGTTCTTTGGCTGCTGCCAAATTGTTCTCTAAATCACCGAGAATGCTCTTGGCCGTGGAATTCGGCTCCGTCCGGCGGGCACAACCGATACACTGTACCAGATCCTCCGGCAGCACTTTATTGGCCGTGATGCACAGCTGCCGCACCGCCGCGGTGACCACTTCTGCTTTGATCTCTCTCATACGCTTGTCCACCTTTTTGCAATAAAAAGAGGGCGCAGCAAAAAGTACTAACCTGATTGCTGCCCCCTTGTATTTGTTCTGTTTATTCCGTGCCGGAAATATCGTAAAACACGATCTCGTCGCCTTTTACATAGCCCTTCTCCCGGGCTTTTTGCTCGATGTAGTCATCCTTATTGTCGGCGCCTACCACTTCTTCCAGTCGGGCATTTTCCTGCTGGACGGAAGCCAGTTGGGCAGTCAGGGTCTGCTTTTGCTTTTGCATGCGGCTAATGTCCGCAGACTGATTCACCAGAGTCACACTGCAATAGAGAAACAGCACCACCATAGGCACCACCAAAAGCAGGCGCAGGTACTTACTCCGCTTCATGGAGTTCTTCAAATTTTGAATCATACTCAACACTTCTTTGTTCCGGCGCAGCCGTGGCTGCGAGATGTCTTTTTCTTTTCCGTTTTCGCTTTCGTGCGTTTAATTTATTATATAATATATTATAGGCGGATTGCAATAGTTTTTTTGCTTTTTCTTGCAGGATTTTCCGTTTTTTTCGCCGATTATTGCGTTTGCCCGCCAAGCGCTTCCCCAGGCGTGCCCACAGGTGCCCGGTCAGCGTACCCAGCGTAAAATATCCACAGGCAAAACCACCGCCGCATACCACTAGACAAAAGGCACGGATCACCCCGTCGGTGTAGGCCAAAAACAGCGTATAGCAACTAAAGGCGGCAACCAACCACCATAGCACATCCGCTAAAAATGTCGCTCGCCTGCTCCCCCACACGCTGCGCCAAAACCGCAGCACATCATAGAAGAAGAAAAGCGCCAGTCCCAATAGGAAAAAGGCCCATAGCGCCTTAACCATGGAACAGACGGCCAAACAATCCGCCGCCCTCCCGGTGCTGGGTATAGAGCAGCGCCGTAACCTTGCCGGTGATCTGCATACTGCCGCACTCCAGGTCCAACGCCTCCACATGCAGCAGCTCACCCTTTACTGTCAATTCCCCAAAATCCGTAATTACCGTGATTTCTTCTTCATTAAAAGCGTCCACATCGGTCACGCCGGTAAGGGTCAACTTTTCCCGATCGCACAGGGTCAGGCTGTGACCGGTCGTCTTTTTCTGTTCCATAAAAAAATCACCCGATAGAGCCTATGCGCTCCGGCGGGTGATTATGTCAGTCCAGGGGTTCGTACATAAGGGCGGCGTCCTCTTTCAGCGCGTGCTCCTGCACGGCCTTGACCAAGTAGGTGTGGCGGTTTTGGCCCAGAGCCACCTCAATCTTGTCCCCAACCTTTACATCGTAGGACGCACGCTGCACCTTGCCGTTCACGCTGACGCGTCCGGCGTCGCAGGCCTCGTTGGCCACCGTGCGGCGCTTGATGATTCGACTGACTTTCAGGTACTTATCCAGTCGCATACTGACCTCCAAAAAAGACAGGCACCCGCAAGATACGGATGCCTGCACATAAAAACAAGACTTATTTCACAGCGTCCTTAAGAGCGGAGCCGGCCTTGAAGGACGGAACCTTTGCCTCGGGAATCTGGATGGTCTCCTTGGTGCGGGGGTTCAGGCCGGTGCGGGCAGCACGGGTCTTCACATCAAAAGTACCAAAGCCAACCAGAGCAACCTTGTCGCCCTCAGCCAGTGCGTCGGTGATGGAAGCCAGAACAGCGTTTACTGCGGCTTCAGCGTCTTTCTTAGAAAGTTCGGTCTTTGCAGCTACGGCAGCTGCCAGTTCAGTTTTGTTCATTTACATTTCCTCCATTTCCGATTGATCGGATAATATTTGTTTTGCTTCGTCCCAAAGGGCGTCCAGCGCCTGCAAGGAAGACGATTTCATCTCCATGCCGCGCTCCGCTGCCAGCTGCTCCACCAGCACATAGCGGGAAAGGAACTTGTCCGTGGCTGCGGTCAAGGCCTCTTCACTGTCTACGCCGATAAAGCGGGCAATATTTACGCAGGAGAACAGCACATCGCCGAATTCGTCCGCAATGCTGGTAGGCTCTCCTTGGTCCAAAGCGATTTTGAGCTCGTTAATCTCTTCATCCAGCTTGTCCATTGCGCCGGAGCGATCCGGCCAATCAAACCCTTGCTTCGCGGCCTTATGCTGCACTTTTTGGGCGCGCATCAGTGCCGGCAATTCTCGGGGAATACTCACCATGGACTGGCTGACTTTTTTCATTCCTTTTTCTTTTAACTTGGCAGCGTCCCAGCTGGCAAGTGCATCGTCCGTATTCTCGGCCTTTACATCGCCAAACACATGGGGGTGACGGAAAATCAACTTTTTGCAAATCCCGTCCGCTACATCGTTAAAATCAAAGCGACCTGCTTCTGCCTCCATTTGGGCATGAAGCGCAACCTGAAGCAACACATCGCCCAGCTCCTCCTGCAATCCCGCAGTGCTCTGCCGGTTGATGGCCTCAATGACCTCATAGGTCTCCTCAATAAAATTCTTCTTGATAGAAGCATGAGTCTGCGCCTGATCCCAGGGACAGCCGCCGGGGGCACGGAGCAGCGCCACAATGCGAATCAAATCCTCCGTATTATAGTGCTCTTTGCGTATAAAATCCAATGCCATACCGACGCCTCTTTTGATCAACTCGTTCCAAGAAATTATATATGATACAACGGGAAATTTCAAGTAGCCAAGCGGTTTTTTTTACCTTTCTCCGGCAAAATGCAGATCTTTTGTGGAAAGTGTACCAAAGAGCAGCAACAAAATTGTTAGAACTGCCGAAAATAAAACCGCGGATAAGACAAAATTCCAGGTATTTTGCAGCTGGGTAAAGAACACACCGGCCACACCTTTCACCGTCAGACAAGAAAAAATCACCGCCAACACCGGCTTTACGAACACCTCTGTCCGGGAGAATTTGACCTTGGTAATCCCACGCATCAGCACCAAACAATAAACGGAAAGAAACAAAAATGAAACAGCAGTGGCGATAGCCGAGCCGTAAAGATGGAACCGCCCATTGGGGATCAAAAGAAAGTTCAGCCCCACCCGCAGTACCGCCGTCAGAGAAAAAGGCAGCAGCAACCGTTTGGCATAGCCCAGCGCCTGCAAAGCGAACACACAGGTAGAGGATAGAGCTGCCGGCAACGCAGTAAAGGCAAACCAAAACAGCAGTTGGTGGCACCCCAGTACCAGGTCCGGCGACGAAGTGCCGTAAAACAAAGACAGCACCTCATAAGAGAACAGCGCCAGTCCCCCACTGCCGGCGGCGCCTAAGATAACCGTATATTTCAGG
The DNA here is from genome assembly GCA_025757685.1 of Oscillospiraceae bacterium. Classification (NCBI taxonomy): domain Bacteria; kingdom Bacillati; phylum Bacillota; class Clostridia; order Eubacteriales; family Oscillospiraceae; species Oscillospiraceae bacterium. The sequence goes on from CP107220.1 coordinate 999,500, forward strand.
ATGCCCGCATACAGGCTGCCAAAACGCGCGGACTGGTCCTGATAAGCGCCGGACAGCGCCGGAACCGCCGCCACCCCCAGCGCCATAGTTAAGGACGGCACCAGGTGGGCAAAATCCTGCACGGTAGAATACAGACCGTATACATAAGTAACCACATCTTTTTCCGCTACCTTGGTCAGCGACAGCGGCACTGCAAAAATTTGCTGCAACTGCGCCGTACCGCACAGCCCCAGACACATCTGTACACTGGCAGTATCTGCAAAGCCGGACAGGCTCTGGATCACCGTTGCCACCACCAGCGGCAGGGCAAACCGTACCAGCTCTCGGGTCGAGCCACCGGGCAACTGCTGCCGCGGCAGACGGTGTGGATACCGGAACCGATCGTACAGCGCCGCATACACCCAAGCCACCAACGCCCCCAGGGTTACCCCCAGCATGGCGTAGGCTGCCGTTACCGGGTACATCATAGACAGAGCCGCCGTCTCGCTCTCTGCCCGATTGCCCAGTACCATGCCGGTATCTAAGTAAATTTGGTACAACCGCCCCATAGACAGTTTGGCAAACAGCAGACCGAACACCATCTTGAACAGTGCTTCCAGTACCTGGCAAACAGAAGTCGGCACCATATTCAGGTGTCCTTCCGCAAAGGCACGGTGGGCTGCCGCCATGGCGGAAAAAAGCGCCGTAGGCGCCAGGATCAGCACCGTATAAACCGCTTTTGGCGCACCGGCCACCAGCCGGGTGTACGGTCTGGCCAACAGCACCATCAGTGCCGTGCCGGCAAGACCTACCCAAAAAAACAACCCGCAGGCACTGCGCTGCAAAGCAGCCACCCGGGCACTGTCACCGGTAGCACGGTACTTGCTCACCAGTCCGGACAACGCAACGGGAAAGGCGCCCAATGTGATGGCATGCACCGGCATAAACAGCGTATAAGCCGTAGAGAAATAGCCCCGCCCGGTGCCACCGATCAGGCCGGTCAGCGGGATTTTATACACCGCACCAATAACCTTAACGGCAGCCGTAGCTACCAACAGCAGCCCTGCAGCGGACAGGTACTTTTGTTTGGTTGTCCGTTCCATTCCATCACCCGGTGTGAAAAAAGAGCAGCGCACAGACCATAGGGTCCATACACTGCTTTCTTCTTCCTCTATTTGCGTGGGGGTTAGGATACGCTCACATCGTCATCACTAACAGTGGTGACCGTCGGATTCTTGGCGGCCTCAAGCTCCGCCGTCAGCTGATCCAGCTTGGTACGCAGAGCGGTAATCTCCGCCCCACAGCTCTCCAACGCCTCCGTCTGCTGCAACTGAGGTTGCTGCACCGCTTCATACGCCAGTCGGCCGTATCTCTCATACGCCTTACTCAGCTTGGCCTTTATATCCAGACACTCCACTTTTTTGCGGGACAGTTCCAACGCCTCCGCACTTCTTTTGCTGACTTCCTCCGTAAAGGTACGGGTACGACTCAACATATCGTCTAAATCAAAATTAGAAATCTTGGCACCGGAGAACACATCGTCCATATTGCCAAAAAGATCACCGAATTTCTTAGCCATAATATCCCTCCGTATTGTTATTATATTACAGAGGGTAAAGAATTGCAATACAAGTTGCAAAGTTTTTGTAGAATTGCGCTATACAATCCGCCCACAATGTCTATTTCAACCGTCTGTTTAATCATATTCCGCGTAAAAGCCGGGTATGCGTTTTTTGCGCTCCAACAGGGTGTCAAAATCCCGAATGTACTCATAGGGGTATTTATAATTATAAATCCGCTCGATCATGCCGCTGTTTTGGCCTCGCAGCTTGGTCACCGCACCGGCGCCAACTGCCAAAACCGTGTGGGTCTCGTCCATCATATACACATTATAGAGACAATCATAACCCGGTTTGCACCAGCCTACATTCTCCAAATTGCCCAGAGATTTGCTCTGCCGGTACATGTAGTAGGGATAGTACCCGGCGCCGTGAAGGGTCTGCCCAGCATAGTCCACCATATTGGACACAGTGAGCCGATCTTTCAAATCAAAGGTCTGTTCTCTTGTAACCATATAGGCAGAGGTTTTCAGAGCCAAGGTGTGCACGGTGATGGACTCTGCCTGTAAGTCCAGCGCCGTTTGAATACTGCGCTGAAAAGACGGCAGATCGTCCTCCGGCAGCCCGGCGATAAAGTCCATATTGATATGGTCAAAGCCGCAATCCCGCGCCAATGCAAAGGCGTCCAGCGTTTGCTGCGCCGTATGGCGGCGACCAATGGCCTCCAGCACCTTGTCGTTAAAGCTCTGGGGGTTAATGCTGATCCGCTGCACGCCGGCGGCTTGAATGACCTCCAGCCGCTCCCGGGTGACCGTATCCGGTCGACCGGCCTCCACTGTGTATTCCATCAGGTGCGAAAGGTCAAAATTCTGTTCAATGGTGCTGAAAATACGCCCTAAATCCTGCGCCGATAATGTGGTGGGCGTACCGCCGCCGAAATACACGGTGGCCAGCTCCAACCCCAATTCTTTGGCGTACTTGGAGGTTTCCTCCAGCTCCCGCAGCAACAGATCCACATAAGGGGTCATTAGCTTGTGGGTCTTTTCAATCGAATGAGACACAAAAGAGCAGTAAGCGCACCGAGTGGGGCAAAACGGAATAGACACATAGAGAGAGAACGACTTTGGCCCGGAACGAGCAATGGAGCGATTTTCATGGAGCATCACCTCATGCGCCAACTCCGCCTTGCTTTTTTGGGCCAAAAAGGCAGTCTGGAAGTGTGCAACCGCCGCATCGTCCCCCATTTGGGCACACAGGCGGTGCATCAATTTAGCCGGGCGCACACCGTACAGCACGCCCCAAGGGGGCGCAAAGCCTAATATACCGCTAAGCAGCCGATAAAGGGTAACGGACAGCACAAGGTGCTCCTCGTCTGCCGGTTCCGGCTTGGCTGTTGTCTCCCGGTACACATCGTATACCTTGGCAGACACAAAAAAGGACCCGTCCGTCTCCCGGCGGGTGGTGACCACCACCGGGTCCTCCTCCCCCTCCAAACGGATCTTTTCATGGGGGAAGAACGTGATGCACAGGTTCTTCATATCAAATTCATAAGGGTGGTTAATGACGCGTAAAATCATAATTTCTTCATATACGGGTTATGTTGCCGTTCAAAATTTAGGGTGGAAAAGCGATCGTGGCCGGGATAGACGGTGTAGTCCCCGGGCAGGGCCGCCAGTTTTTGCAGGCTATCCATAATTTCTCTACTGCTGCCGCCGGGAAAATCCGTGCGCCCGCAAGAGCAGAAAAACAGCGTGTCGCCGCTAAAAATACAGTCCCCGGCAATATAGCACACACCGCCGGGGGTGTGACCGGGCGTGGCCAGCACGGTAAAGGCCGTGTTGCCCAAGGTGACGGTATCGCCATCCTGCACTAAAATATCCGCCTGCGCCGGCGCCTGAGAGAGGAACGAAAACGCCGCCAGCGACTTGCGAGAAGAAGTGAGCATCGGGGCATCCTCGGCGCTGATGACGACCTTGGCGCCGGTGGCAGCCTTTACCGCCGCTACGCCGCCGATGTGGTCAAAATGGCCATGGGTCAGCAGAATATAATCCAGCTTGGCGTCGCCGATAAAATCTTTCATCTTGTCGCTGTATTCCGTACAATCCACCAGGGCACTGCGACCGCTGGCTTCGTCCGTAACCAGGTAGCAGTTGTTCTGCAACTGGCCAAAGGTGGCTGATTTGATCTGCATTATTTTAAGTCCTTTGAGTCAAGTATAATGGTCACCGGGCCGTCGTTTAGGAGTGTCACCGCCATATCGGCGCCAAACACACCGGTTTCAATATGGGACACGCCCTGCTCCCCCAGTGCCCGGGTAAAGTATTCGTACAATTCGTTGGCCTGTGCCGGCGGGGCAGAACGGGTAAAGCTGGGGCGCCGCCCGTGGGTGCAGTCCGCACACAGGGTAAACTGGCTCACCACCAGCACCCCGCCGCCAATGTCTAAGAGCGACAGGTTCATCTTGCCGTTTTCATCTTCAAAAATCCGCAAGTTGGCAATTTTTTTTACCAGCTTGTCTGCCTCTGCTCGAGTGTCCCCTTCGGCCACGCCCAGGAGAATCAACAGCCCCTGTTCGGTGGCGCCCACGGTCTTGCCGTCTATTTCCACTTTGGCGTGCTGCACACGCTGTAATACGGTAATCATCGTCCTGCACCTCGCTCAATATGATACACACTGGGTATCTTCTTCAAAATCTTGACCACATTTTCCAGGTGCTCCCGGCTGTTTACCGACAATGTCAGGGTGGTCAGGCAGTTGCCTTCGTTAATGGGTCTGGCGTTAATAGACTGGATTTTCACATGGGCCTTGGACATGGCGTTGGCAATATCCAGCACCAAGCCGTCCCGGTCAATGGCGTAGACTTCCAAGGTGGACATGGTCTCCACCTGCACAGAGTCGTCCCACCGAGCCTTGACCCAGCGCTCCGGTTCCGGGCACTCTGCCAAATCTCGAGGCACATTCACACAATCCCGCCGATGAATGGTCAACCCGTGCCCCCGGGTGATAAAGCCGATGATCTCCTCACCGGGCACCGGCGCACAGCAACGGGCCATATTGATCAGGCAGTTGTCAATGCCCTCCACGATTACACCGCCGCTGCTGCCGCCGGATTTGCGGGGGCGCTCCGGCGCTTTTGCCGGTTGAGTAGACTCCTCCGCCTGGCGCCAGTTGCGGTTATATTCGTCCTTGATACCGGGCATCATACGGCTGATGACCAGCCCGCCATAGCCCACGGTGGCGTAGAAATCCTCCACGGAAGCGCAGTGCTGGCGCTCGGCAATCCGCTGCAAAAAGGCGTCGTACTGCTCGCCGTCCAGGCGGATAAAGTTCCGCCGCAGTTCTCGATCCACCTCAGCCTTGCCCTGGACGATGTTCTCGTCCCGCCGCTCTTTCTTGAACCAAGAGCGAATTTTGGACCGGGCTTCGCCGGTGGTCACCACTTTCAGCCAGTCTCTGGACGGGCCTTTGCCCGGCTGATTGCTGGTAAGCACCTCGCAGATCTCGCCGGTTTTCAGTTTATAGGTGATAGGTACGATCTTGCCGTTGACCTTGGCACCGGTCATGCGGTTGCCTACCGCCGAGTGAATGGCGTAGGCAAAGTCGATCACCGTGGCGCCGCTGGGCAAAGTCTTAATGTCCCCATTGGGGGTAAACACAAAGATCTCATCCGAGGACAGGTCGCCCTTAATGTTGCGCACCAGATCCTCAGCGTTGGTAGACGCCTCACCGGTCTCCAGCATTTTATGAATCCACTCCAACCGATTGTCGATGGAGTCCTTGCCGCCTTTGCCCAGCTTATACTTCCAGTGGGCAGCGATACCGTACTCTGCCGTGCGGTGCATATCCCAGGTGCGAATCTGAATTTCAAAGGGAATGCCACCGGGGCCCAGCACCGTAGTATGCAGGGACTGGTACATATTGGGTTTGGGGGTAGAGATATAGTCCTTAAACCGACCGGGCAGGGGCGTAAACATATCGTGCACAATACCCAAGGCATTGTAGCAGTCGATCATAGAGTCCACGATAATGCGTACGGCGTAAATGTCAAAGATTTGTTCAAAATCCTTGCCCTTGATATACACCTTGCGAAAGATTCCGTGAACGGACTTCACCCGGGAGGTGATCTGGACATTCTTCATGATCGGCTCTAACTTGGCGCGGATTTGCGCCTTAATATCCGCTAAGAAACGCTCGCCCTCCACCTGCTTTAAGCGCAGGTTCTGCTCAATTTCCTTATAAGCAATAGGATCTAGGTAAAAAATCGCCAGATCCTCTAATTCCTCTTTAATGGCACGAATACCTAACCGATGGGCAATGGGGGCATAAATCTCCAGCGTTTCCAGGCTCTTCTCCCGCTGCTTATACGGGGGCCAAAACTTGGCGGTGCGCATATTGTGCAGCCGGTCCGCCAGCTTAATGATAATCACCCGCACATCCCGGTTCATGGCCATAAACATTTTGCGAATGTTTTCCGCCTGCACTTCCTCCCGGGTAGACAGGGGGATCTGACCCAGCTTGGTTACGCCGTCCACCAACAGCGCCACCTCCGGGCCAAACTCGCGGGAGATATAGTCAATGTCATAGGGCGTGTCTTCTACCACATCGTGGAGCAGTGCGCCGATAATACACTCATTGTCCATGCCCAGTTCAAACAGGATTTTCGCCACCGCCACCGGGTGCATAATATACGGCTCCCCGGAACGGCGAAACTGCCCTTCGTGGGCAGAGCGGGCCAAGGAATAGGCCTTTTCGATCCGGGCGCTGTCATACTGGGGTTTCTTTTGTATTTCCGCAAAGAACGGCGCAAACCCATCGTCATAGGGCTTATGGTCCGCCGTCTGTTCCGGGGGCAGCTCTGCCGCTGCCGGCACCGGGGGTATTGTTTTTTTATTCTCCAAGGCTTGCACCCTCTCTCAGTTTTCGCAAAATGGGCGTGGCTTCCAAATCAACCTTGCCCGCAGGCTGTGCCAGGCGAATTTGGCTTTTACCACGGCGAATCAGTCCCGCCTGGTGCAGGGCTTTTAGCGCCACGAGCACCTGTCCGTAGGTTGCCCCTTTTTGCAGGGCAAAATACAGCTCCTCGGTGCCAAAATCCCAACCGCCCCGGCTCTTTAAGAACCGATATACCGCGGCGCAAACCTGCCGATCAGGGTACACCGGGTATTGGTGGGTACCGTTTTGCAAAAAGGCTCTGTAATCATAAAGCTCGTTAAAATACCGGTCATCGTCCGTGCCGCTGCGGCGCACATCTGCCGCCCGCACAGAAAGATAGACCTTGCCCTTATAGGGATTTTTAGAAATCTGTACCGCGCAGTCGATAAAATCACCGGGCACATAGGGGAAATCTTCTGGCTTCACCCCAAACTGCACAATTCGCAGACGGCGACCCTTTTTCTCCGCCTCCAGACGCAAGTGCTTGCCCTCTGCCCCCAGGGGACTGACAGACACCAGCTGCAAGTGAAACAGACCAAACAGCGCCGCCGGATTATCTGTGCCACAAGGCTCCAGCAGCTGCAAATTCTCTGCCAAATCTAAGGTCAAGTACGCCGGGGACAGCTTGCAGTCCAGATGCAGCTGCAAAGCCGGCATACGAGGATATTCCTTCTCAGCATAAGCGTTGATGGCTCGGGCAAAAACAGGAATATCTGCCACTGCCAAGCCCATACCCGCAGCCATGGGGTGACCGCCAAAGCGCGTGAGCACATGGCTGCACGCCGCCACTGCCCGGTACAGGTCAAAGCCCTCAATGCTCCGGGCGGAGCCGCAGGCGGTGCCGTCCGCCTTCATATCCAGCACCACAGTGGGTTTGCCGTAGCGCTCTACCAAGTGGGAAGCCACAATGCCGATGACCCCCGGGTGGTAATCCTCCCCGGCCACCACCAGTACACGCTGGCGCAAGGGTGCCGAATCTGCAGCCAGCTTGGCAGTAATATCATCTATGATTTTACGTTCCAGCTCTTGCCGCAGGGCGTTATCGTCGCACAGCTGGCGGGCGCGCGCCGCAGCCGTTTCTTCATCCTCCGCCAGCAGCAGCTCCAGCGCCCGCAGGGCACTATCCATTCGCCCGGCTGCGTTAATGCGCGGGCATAGCTTAAAGGCCACATCAGTGCCACTCAGCTCTTCTCCGGCTCCGGCTGCCTGTAACAAGGCATATACGCCGGGGCGCGGTTCCTCTTGCAGGGTTCGCAAACCGGCCTGCACCAGCGCCCGGTTCTCCCCTACCAAGGGAACCAGATCACCCACAGTGCCGATGGCAACCAAGTCGCCGAACTGTTCCAACAATTCCGCCGGCTCACCGTCATATAAACAGCAAGCCAGTTTAAAGGCCACGCCCACGCCGCAAAAATCCGTAAAGGGCAGCTGATTGTCCGTTCTGTGTGGGTTCACCACGGCCTCTGCGCGGGGCAGCTGCTCTCCTACCTGGTGGTGGTCGGTCACCACCAGCTGCATACCCAGCCGGTAGATATACTCTGCCTCGTCCACAGACGAAATACCGTTATCCACCGTAACAATCAGGCCGGTGCCTTTGGCGGCCAGGGTGTCAATGGCGCCTTTGTTTAGGCCGTAGCCCTCTGTCTCCCGATCCGGGATATAGTAGATCACATTGCCGCCCATGGCCTCTAAAAAAGAGTATAGCAAAGCTGTGGCGGTCACACCGTCACAGTCATAATCTCCGTACACGCATATTCTTTCGCCGCTGTCCAGCGCCTGTTGCAGTCTGGCCGCCGCCGCCTCCATATCCGCAAAGCCCTCCGGAGCGCATAGCGCCTGACCGGGGTGGAGGAATTCCTGCACCGCCAGGTCGTCCGTCAGTCCGCGAGACACCAGCAAAAATGCCAAAAACGGGTCGATATTGAATTGTTCACTAATGGCAGAGGCAGCCTCTTTGTCTGCCTGCCGGATCACCCATTTTTTATGCAGCATTATGTATTCTTATCCACCTGGTGGAATTTTTTCAGATTGCCGGCTTTTTCGGCGCGCTTGTCCAGCTCCGCCTGAATGTCCGCCGGGGTAATGCCCTGATTGGCCATCATGACAAGGGTGTGGTAGATCAAATCCGTGATCTCATACACCGTCTCGTCCTTGTCATTATTCTTGGCGGCAATGACCATCTCGGTGCATTCCTCGCCCACTTTCTTCAAAATTTTGTCGATGCCCTGGTCAAACAGGTAGCAGGTATAAGACCCCTCCTGCCGATCCGCCCGACGATCCAGAATCACCTGATATTCACGCTCAATCGCAGTCATTGAAATTGCCCTCCATCTTGGTATAAAAACAGCTGTGGTGCCCGGTGTGGCACGCGGCGCCGGTCTGCTCCACCTGCACCAATAGGGTGTCGTTATCGCAGTCGCTGTACATGGCCACCACCTTTTGCAGGTGGCCGCTGGTGGCGCCTTTATTCCAAAGCTCCTGCCGGGAGCGGGACCAAAACCAAGTGTAGCCGCTCTCCAGGGTGCGCTTTAAGGATTCCTTATTCATATAAGCCAGCATCAGCACCTGTCCGGTAGAGGCCTCCTGCACCACCGCAGGGATCAACTCACCCTTGGCAAAATACTGCTCCAAATCTTCTGTCATTTGCAAATACCTACCGCTTCACGCAAATCCAGCGTCTTTTTATAAATGCACTTGCCGCAAATGGTGCCATACATTTTCTTATCTTTCATCACCAAAATATCTGTAATGGTGGTAACGCCGCCGCTGGCGATCACATTGCAGCCCACCGCTTTGTTCAGCCGATCCAGCCCTTGCACATCCGGGCCGCTGAGGGTACCGTCCCGACCAATATCCGTATAGATAATGGTGGCAACGCCCATCTTCTCCATGGCCTTTGCTAGGTCGATAAAGTCCATTTGGGAGTCCTCGGTCCAGCCCTCGGTGGCCACCATACCTTGCTTGGCGTCGATCCCTACGGCGATCTTGTCCCCATAGGCGTCTACCGCCTGCTGCACCAGCTCCGGATTTTTAAGGGCAACGGAGCCGAGAATGACCCGATCCACGCCCCGATCCAGGTAGAACGCAATATCCTCCATGGTGCGAATACCGCCGCCAACTTCCACTTTCAGCGGGGTGTGCTCCACCACCTGCAAAATCGGGTCTGTGTTTACCGGCTTCTTTTGCAGGGAGCCGTCCAGATCCACCATGTGCACCCAGGTGCAGCCCACCCGGGCAAACTGCTTGGCAGTCGTCAGTACATCCTCTGCCACCTGCTCTGCGGTGTCAAAATCGCCTCGCAGCAGCCGCACCGGCGTACCGTCCATAATATCAATGGCGGGAAAAATAATCATAAGTCGTTACCCTCTCTAATTTTTGTTTATAATACGCCCTTGGTAGACAACACCGCACCGCCGGTGGGCTGTACCGCGCCGTGCAGGGCGTGACCAACAGCCTTAAAGACAGCCTCAATTTGGTGGTGGGCGTTGGCGCCGTAAGGCACATCAATATGCAGAGTGATCCCGGCGTTCACCGCAAAGGCGCGCCAAAATTCCTCTGTTACGCAGGTTTCATAATCGCCGCACCGTTCCTGCTGGAATGTGGCGCGGAACACCAAAAACGGCCGATTGGACAAATCCAGATCGCACCGTGCCAGGCTCTCGTCCATCGGCACCGCAAAACTGCCGTACCGGGCAATGCCGCCAAAGTCGCCCAGCGCCCGGCGCAGTGCCAGCCCCAGCACAATACCGGTATCTTCTACCGTGTGATGGGTGTCTACCTCCAGGTCTCCCTGCACCGACAGTTGCAGCCCAAAGCCGCCGTGCACCGCAAAGGCGGTAAGCATGTGATCAAAAAAGCCGTTGCCGGTGGACACGGCCACTTCCCCGCCGTCCAGACACAGGGTGGCCGCAATTTGGGTCTCTTTCGTATTTCGTTCTACCGTTGCCGTTCGCATAAACCGCACCTCTTATTCAAACCGTACTTTTATTGAGTTGGCGTGGGCGGTCAGGCCCTCCGTCTCTGCCAAAAGCATAATATCGTCCTTGGCCTTTTTCAGCTCTTCCGGGGTGTAATAAATAAAGGATGACTTCTTCACAAAGCTATCTACCGACAGGGGCGAAAAGAACCGAGCCGTACCGCTGGTGGGCAGCACATGATTGGGGCCTGCGTAATAATCGCCCAAGGGCTCCGGGGACCAATTGCCCAGAAATACAGAACCGGCGTTATCCACCATACCGATATATTTCAGCGGCTCAGCCACGCACAATTCCAAGTGCTCCGGCGCCAATTCGTTAGCAAAATCCAGCGCCTGGCGCAAATTGTCGCACACAATGATTTCACCGTAGTCATCAAAGGATTTTTGAATGATCTCCTGACGCACCAAGGTCTTGATCTGCCGGTCAATCTCCCGCAGCGTGTTCTTAGCCAAAGACTCGGAAGTGGTTAGCAAAATGGCAGAAGCCCGCATATCGTGCTCCGCCTGACTCATCAGGTCTGCCGCTAAGAAGGAGGCGTCCGCCGTAGAGTCCGCCACAATGAGAATTTCGCTGGGGCCTGCCACCATATCAATATCTACCACGCCGTACAGCAGCTTTTTGGCCGTAGCCACAAAGATATTGCCGGGACCAACGATTTTATCCACCTTGGGAATTCGCTGGGTACCGTAGGCCAGAGCAGCCACCGCCTGGGCACCGCCTACTAAGAACACCTTATCCACACCGGCCACCGCGGCCGCCGCCATAATATTGGGATTGGGATTGCCGTCCTTGCCGGGCGGGGTCACCATAATGATTTCCTGCACACCGGCGATCTTGGCGGGAACGGCGTTCATCAGCACAGAGGAGGGATACGCCGCCGTGCCACCGGGCACATAAATGCCTACACGCTTCAGCCCGCGAATACGCTGGCCCATAATGACGCCGCTTTCCTTGGTGGTCATCCAACTTTGCTGGGCCTGGCGCTGATGGAAGTCATAGATATTTTGCTGCGCTTTCACCACAGCGTCCTTAAAGGCCGGGTCTACCTGATCTAAAAAGGCATGGATCTCGTCCTTGTCAAATTCGATTTTCTTAGGCACGCTGCCGTCAAACCGCACGGTGTACTCCCGCACAGCCTCGTCGCCGCCCTCTTTTACACCATTGATAATGGTGGTCACCGCCTCGGTGATCTTGGGATCCGTCTCCCCTGCCCGCTGTTTCAGCTGCGCCAGAAGCTGGTATTCGACCACGCCGTTTGCTTTTGTGATTTTCATTGTTCTACCCTCTTTCAACCCACTTGCGCTGCCAGTTCAATATCATGCAGGAACGCCTCAATCTCGTCCTTGCGCAGCTTCATAGAAGCCATATTCACGATCACCCGCGCAGAAATGGGCATGATCTTCTCTACCACTTCCAGACCGTTCTCCTTTAAGGTAGAGCCAGTCTCCACAATATCCACAATGCCGTCTGCCAAGCCCAGGAGCGGCGCCAGTTCCACACTGCCCTCGATCTTGATCACATCCACATCCATACCCTTGGACTTAAAAAATTCTTTAGCCACCTTAGGGTATTTGCTGGCCACGGTTTTGCGCTTGTAGCCGCTGAAGAAATCCGTGCCCTTCTTGGTCGCCAGGGCAAAGGCACAACGGCCGATATTCAGATCCAGCACTTCATAGAATGCACTGCCGTGCTCCACAATGGTGTCTTTGCCTACAATGCCAATGTCGCACACGCCGTGCTCCACATAAGTGATCACATCCGGCGCTTTGGACAGTACCGCCTCGTACGGATCCACCGGCAAGATCAGCCGACGGCCTTTATTCTCCAGAGCCTCCGTATTCAGCCCCATGGTCTTAAACATCTGCACAGACGCCTTTTCCAGCCGTCCCTTAGTAAGCGCAATGCGCAGCGGGCGATCCAAATTGATCTCCTCGTGGAGCACATCGGTCACCGCCGACACATCCACCGCAAAGCCGATGGCCGGTTTGTCCGTGCCAAATTCGCCCAGCAGATTGTCATACCGACCGCCGGACAGCACTGTCAAACCGCTGCCCTGCACATACCCGCGAAAGATCACGCCGGTGTAATAGTTAGAACGATTAACAATGCCCAAATCCAGCAGCACCTGCTCCTGCAAGCCTGCGGCGCACAGGGTGTCATATAATGTTTTAATATACTGCAAGGAGGCGTCTGCGCCGCCCTCGGTATACAGTTCCCGCGCTTCGTCCAGCACCTCCGGGCCGCCAAACAGCCGAGGCAGCCGCCGCAGTACCCGGGTCTCTCTGCAATCCTCCAAGGTATCCAGCAAATCGCCCAGCGCTGCAAAGTTCTTTTGCTCGATCAAGTGGCAAATTTCTGCCTTCACCGCCGGTTTTACATTCAGATTGCGCAGCACCGCACCAAAGTACCCGGCGTGGCCCAACTCGATCTTAAAGCCCGGCACCGTGCTTTGCATGGCACGGCAAGCCAGCGTAATGACCTGAATATCCGCCGCCATAGAGCCGTCGCCAATGAGTTCAATGCCGCTCTGCGCCACCTCGTCGGTGCGCCCGGCCAGCTCCTTGGTGCGCACAAATACACTTTGATTGTAATAGAGCCGCACCGGAAAGGCATCCTCCGACAGTCGAGTAGCCACCAGGCGGGCAATGGGCAGGGTGTTGTCCGGCCGTAGCACAGTGGTTCTGCCCCTGTTATCCGTCAGCTTATACATCTCGTCTGCATCCAGCCCGGCATCGCCGCTGTTGAACACATCAAAAAACTCCAATGTGGGGGTGATCACCTTGCGGTAACCGTTAGCCTCATATAACCCGGTTAGGGCGTTCTCTACCCGGCGGCGATCGTCGCACTCCTCAAACAGCAGATCACGGCTGCCCTCCGGGGTCACTTTTGCATATTGTTTCATGTCGTTTTCCTCGCTTTAGTACGCTAATGTGGTAATATGCTATCACACAAAAGAGCGTTTGTCAAGCCCGGACTTAAAAGAGAGAAATTTGGTTGCTCTCCGGCAGGTCGCCCAGTGCCCCCGCCTCGCGCAGGGAGTCTACCACAGACTTGCCTACCCCGCTGCGTGCCATCAGATCATCACAGGAGATAAACTCGCCCATACCGTCGTCCTTGGCCTGGGCCAACTGCTTAGCTGCGTTCTCACCTACGCCGGCAATCGCGCTAAAAGGCAGACGGATCTTGCCGTCCTCAATATTATACACCCGCCAGTCGGACTTATAAATATCCACCGGCAGGAAGTGGTACCCGCGGGCCAACATTTCAATCACAATCTGCAAAATGCCGTATGTGTCCTGCTCCTTGGCAGAGGCGTCGTTGCCCTTGCGCTTGATCTCTTCCATTCTGGCCTTAACCGCATCCTTGCCCTGAACCGCCGCCACAGCGTCTAAATCGCCGCCGCGCACGGTAAAGAACGCACTGTAATACTGCAAGGGGTAATAGATCTTGTACCATCCCAAGCGCAGGGCCGCGATCACATACGCCGCTGCGTGCGCCTTGGGGAACATATATTTGATTTTATAGCAGCTGTCTATGTACCACTGCTCCACGCCCACTTCTTTCATGGCTTCCTCATACGGCGGCAGCTCCTTGGGTGCCTTGCCCTTACGCGTGTATTCCATGATCTTAAAGCAGTCCTTCTTACTTAGGGGCGAGGGTTTGCCGGTGCGCTGCTCATAGGCTTCCGCCTTATGGAGCAGATAGGTCATAATACCGTCACGGCAGCCGATCACATCAGAAATGGTGCACACACCGTTTTTGATCAGCTCCTGGGCGTTGCCCAACCACACATCCGTGCCGTGGGACAGGCCGGAAATTTGCAGCAAATCGGAAAAAGTTTTTGGCTGTGCCTCCATGAGCATTCCCAGCACAAAGGGGGTGCCCATCTCCGGAATAGACAATGTGGAGGTGGGGCAGTCAATATCCTCCGGCGACACGCCGATGGGCTCCGTAGAGGTGATCATCTGGTACAGCTTGGGGTCGCACAGGTCCACATCCATCACAGGAATACCGGTGGCATCCTCCAGAAATTTATAAAGGGTGGGCACATCGTGACCCAGCTCGTCCAGCTTCAGCAGCGTATCGTGAAGCGCGTTCTTAAAGTCAAAGTGTGTGGTATAGGTGCCCTTGCTCTTATCGTTAGACGGGTACTGAATAGGCGTAAAGTCCTCCACTTCGTACTCGTCCGGCACAACCACCATGCCGCCCGGGTGCTGGCCGGTGGTACGCTTAATACCGGTACAGCCATCCTTCAGTCGCTCAATCTCCGCCTTGGGGGTGGAGCCGTCGAGGCCCCGCTCCTCCAGGTACTTGATCACATAGCCAAAGGCGGTTTTTTCCGCCACGGTAGCCATGGTACCGGCCTTGAACACATGGGACTTACCAAACAGCTCCTCCGTGAACCGATGGCTCTGGGACTGGTAGTCGCCGCTGAAGTTCAAGTCAATATCCGGCTCTTTATCGCCGTCAAAGCCCAGGAAAGTCTCAAAGGGAATTTCGTGGCCATCCCGGTTCATGGGTATATGGCAATGGGGGCAGTCCTTAGGCGGCAGGTCAAAGCCGCTGCCCACAGAGCCGTCCTGTATAAACTCACTGTGCTTGCACTTGGGGCACACATAATGAGGTGCCAAGGGGTTCACCTCGGAAATGCCCGCCATGTGGGCTACAAAGGAGGAACCTACGGACCCTCGGGAGCCCACCAAGTAACCGTGCTCCTCCGAGTTTTTAACCAATCGTTTGGCAATAACATACAGCACGCCAAACCCGTGCTTGATAATAGAGTCCAGCTCACGCTGCAAGCGAGAGGCCACATACTCCGGCACCGGATCGCCGTATTTCTCCTTAGCGGTTTTCCAGCAAATGTCCGTCAGCTCATCGTCTGCGCCGTCAATGTGGGGCTGGAAGGTGCCGGGAGGAATGGGCACAATATCGTCATCGATCATATCGGCGATCTTGTTGGGGTTATCCACCACCACTTCCTTGGCCCGGTCGCCCAGGTAGGCAAAGTCCTCCAGCATCTCGTTGGTGGTCTTAAAGTACAAAGGCGGCTGCATATCCGCGTCCTCAAAGCCTTTGCTGGCCATAATAATGGCGCGGAACTTGGCGTCTTTTTTATCAAGAAAATGCACATCGCCGGTAGCTACGGTCAACTTGCCCAGCTTGTCGCCGATGGCGAGAATTTTGCGGTTAATATTGTTCAGATCCTCTTCTTCCCGGATCTGCTCATGAATTTCTTTATTGGAACGCAGCATAAAAGCATTGTTGCCGTTCGGCTGAATTTCCAAATAATCATAAAAATCGGCAATTTTCTCCAACTCTTCGTCGCTTTTGCCGTGGAGAATGGCCTGGTACAGCTCGCCCTGCTCGCAGGCGGAGCCGATAATAATGCCGTCCCGGTGCTCTTTCAACGCCGACTTCAAGATCAGCGGACGGTTCTTAAAGTACTCAATATTGCTCTTGGAGATATGCTTATACAGTACCTTGCGCCCGGCCAGGGTGCGGATCAAAAAAATAATATGATACCGAGGGAAGTCCTTGAGCTTCATATTCATAAAGTCCGGGTACTTCTCGTCGTCTACCAGGTAACCCTCCATACCGCACAGCAGCTTGATGCCGGCGCTCTTGGCTGCCTTACAGGCCTCCGGCAGTGCCTGCACCACGCCGTGGTCGGTGATTGCAACCGCCTTGTGGCCCCACTTGGCCGCCCGCTTTACCAAAGAGGTAGGTGAGGAAATGGCGTCCATCTCCGACAGGGAGGTATGCATGTGCAGCTCCACCCGCTTCTCCGGCGCGGTATCCATCTCCTCCATCTTGGTCACGGTAGCCAACGAATTGGCCCGCAGCACATACTCACCGGCGTAGTTGTCGTACTGGTACATACCGCTGACCATCACAGTCTTGGCACTCTGGATCTTATTGATCACCGGGTCCATCACTTTATTGCTGTCAAACATCTTCACCGTCATGGAAGATGTGTAATCGCTGATATTAAAGGAAAAAATCTTGTTGCCGCCACGCTTGGTCTCCCGGGCCTCGCTGCACAGCACATCCCCCCATACGGTAATGTAGCCGTCGTCGGTCTTGACCTCATTCATGGGCTTGGGCAGCTCCCGAATGGGCTTGCCAAAGAAGCCATGCACCGTGTCGCCGTAGAGCGGCAGACCGCCCTGCATAGGCCGGTGCTCCACCTGCTTTTCCGCTTCTTCTTTCTTTTGTTTCTCGGCCTCCTGCTTCTCTGCCACCGCAGAGCGCACCGCCGCTTCTATATCATAGGTCTTGGCTTCTACAAATTCTACAGCCAGTTCCAGATCGAACAGCTTATGAATTTCCTGGGCCAGCAGCTTGTCCGTGCCCTTGGCCAACAGCACTTCCCTGCCCCCGTATTGCAGGTCGATATGCAGGGTGTTGCCGTTTACCGTAGCCTTGGCGTCCTTAAAGAAGCCGTTAACCTCCGCATGGTGCCGCCGAATGTTGGCAATTAGGGAGGGCAGACAATCCGCAGAAAACGCCGCCGAAGCATAATGAGGGGTCAACACCGCCTTTTCCAGTCCCATTTGGGCTGCAATTTGGTCTGCGCACCGCTCCAGCTCCGCCGTCTCAACCAACGCCGGCAACTGCAAAGCAATGTGCAGTTCCCGCCGGTCGTGGTAAGTAGACATACCCACCACGGCCGCATCTGCCAAAGCCAGGCGTCCCGCCTCGTCCATATAGGCGCCAAAATATTCAACAAATCGATTCATTGCTTGCATTATAATTTATCAATCTCTTTCATCAATTCCGTTAGCAGTTGATCCTCCGGGACTTTGCGAAGAATTTGGCCTTTCTTAAACAGCAGGCCCTCGCCGTCGCCACCGGCAATGCCAATATCCGCTTCTCTGGCCTCGCCGGGGCCGTTGACCACGCATCCCATCACAGCCACTTTAATGGGCTTGTGCACATCCCGCAGCTTCTCCTCCACCTGTTTTGCAAGACCCACCAGGTCAATGCGGGTACGCCCGCAGGTGGGGCAGGCAATTAAGTAGGGGCTGTCGTTTTTCAGCCCAATGGCTTTCAATATATCCATGGCGGCAAAGACTTCCTTCACCGGGTCGTCGGTGAGGCTCACCCGAATGGTGTCGCCGATACCGTGGCACAGCAGAGAGCCGATCCCCGCCGCAGACTTGATAATACCCATACGCTCGGTGCCCGCTTCCGTCACACCCAGGTGCAAGGGATAGTCGCACCGCTGGGCGGCCATCTCATAAGCGGCGATCATGGTAGGCACATTGCTGGACTTAATAGAAATGACAATATCGTTAAAGTCGAACTTCTCCAGCAGTGCTGCGTGGTACATGGCGCTCTCCACCATGGCCTCAGGGGTAGGCGCGCCGTATTTGGCTAAAATATGTTTTTCCAGCGAGCCGCTGTTGACCCCAATGCGAATGGGGATCTGCTTCTCTCTGCAAATATCCGCCACCGCTTTTACCCGATCATCGCTGCCTATGTTGCCCGGGTTGATACGAATTTTGTCGATCCCCCGCTGGGCAGCGCCCAGCGCCAGGCGATAGTTAAAATGAATATCCGCCACCAAGGGCAAATCCACGGCGTTCTTGATAGGCTCAATCAGATCCAGCGCCGCCTCGTCCGGAATGGCAAAGCGGATCACCTGGCACCCGGCAGCCGCCAGCGCCTTGGCCTGCGCCACAGAGCCGTCAATGTTCGTAGACGGCACATTCAGCATGGACTGTACCAGCACCGGGCTGTCGCCGCCCAGGGTGGTATTGCCTAATTTGATTTTTCTGCTTTTTCTTCTTTCCATTTTGCTCACCTACGAAAACAACTTGGTAATATCACTAAAGGTCACCACGCACATAAAGAGCAGCAGCAGCGCCAGCCCCGCCGCGTTAATGACCCACTCTGCCTTATCCGGCAGCTTGCGTTTGCAAATCCCCTCGCCCACCAGCAGGAACAGCCGCCAGCCGTCCAGCGCCGGAATGGGAAACAGGTTAAACAGCCCCACATTGATGGTGAGTATCGCCATCAGCCGCAGTGCGGAGTAGGCAGAGGTTTTCACCGCCTGGCTCACATAGGACACGGCACCCACCGGGCCGCTGATGTCTGCCAGGCCAAAGCGACCGGACAGCATATCTGCAACGGACAGGAACACCATGCGGGCGTAAGACACCGTTTGCATGACGCTCTCCCGCAACACATTGCCCACATTCTTGGGCACACCGTGGAGCCAAAAGTCCATCTTTACAAACCGATGGCCCTCATATTCTTCCGTATCAAATTTGACCTGCAAGGTCTTTTTGGCACCGTCCCGCTTAACGACCACTGTCAATGTATCGTCTGTACTGCGAGACAGGCCGGTAGTCACATCGGTAGCGGTGTAAACCCGCATACCGTCAATGGACTGAATGGTATCGCCCACTTGCAATCCGGAGGCTGCGCTGGCGGCATTCGCCTCAAACTTCGCCACCTGGGCAGTACCGATCAAATTGCTGCCGCACACAATCAGCACGGTCAACAAAAAGCCCAGCACCAAATTCATCAGTGCACCGGCCACCACCACAAACAGCCGAGCCGGCACGCTCTTTTTGTTAAAGGCGTTGGGGTCTTCCGAGTCCTCCCCCTCGCCCTCCATTTGACAGTAGCCGCCAAAAAGGATCCAGCGCAGGGTGAACTTGGTGCCGTTCCTTTCCCGCTGTATGATCTTAGGGCCCATACCTACGGAAAACTCATTGACTTTGATCTTCATTAGCCGAGCGGCAATATAATGCCCGCCCTCATGCACCAGAATGATCAGCTCAAAAAATAAAATGGCAATCAGAACAGGATATACCGTATGCCACAGGGAAGATAAGGTCACGAAACCGCCTCAATCACATAATCTCTGGCCGCGCGATCGGCCTGTAAAACATCATCCAGGGTGTAATCCGCCACTTGCGGGCACGCCTCCATGGCCGCCCGGTTCAGCACCGCAATGTCTGTAAACTTGATCTTGCCGTTTAGGAACAGCCGTACGCTCTCCTCATTGGCGCCGTTGGCTGCCGCCGGGCGCAAACCGCCTGCCGCAATGGCGTCCTTACACACATTGATACAGCGGAAAGTATCATAATCCGGCGCATAAAAAGTCAGCTTACCGTAATCCACAAGGGACAGCTCCTGCACCGGGCTGGGTAGACGCTGGGGATAGGTCAGCGCATACTGAATGGGAATACGCATATCCGGCACACCCAGCTGGGCGATGACGGAATTGTCTTGATATGCAATGGCGGAGTGCACCACGCTCTCCCGGTGCACCACAATATCAATGGCGTCAATGGGCATGTCAAACAGCCACTTGGCCTCAATAAATTCCAGCCCCTTGTTCATCATGGTAGCACTGTCGATGGTAATTTTTGCACCCATATCCCAGTTAGGATGCTTTAAGGCGTCCGCCGCCGTCACATTTTCCAGTTCCGCTAAAGTCTTGCCAAAGAACGGTCCGCCGGAAGCGGTTAAGATCAGTTTCTTCACCGCGCCTTTTTCCGGACTGCCTTGCAGACACTGAAAGATGGCGGAGTGCTCGCTGTCCACCGGCAAAATATCCACACCGTAGGCCTTGGCGGTATTGGTCACCAAGTGCCCACCGGCTACCAGCGTTTCTTTATTAGCCAGCGCCAGGGTCTTTTTGGCCTGAATGGCCGCCAGCGTAGGCTGCAAGCCCACCATACCCACTACGGCGTTAAGCACCGTATCCGCACCGGAATAGGTAGCACATTCGATCAGGCCGTCCATACCGGACAGAACCTTGGTACCCGTATCTGCCACCCGGGTGCGCAGATCGTCTGCCGCAACCGGATCCATCATAGACACCAGATCCGGGCGAAACTCCCGAATTTGTGTCTCCATCAAATCAACGCGACGGTTAGCGGTCAGGCACACCACCCGGTAGCCGTGCATACGGCAAACATCCAGGCTCTGTGTACCGATAGAGCCGGTAGAGCCTAAAAGAGCAATTCCTTTCATCTGGTTACCTCTTACTTAGAAAAAACAGTCAGTGCCAGCGCATAAGTCACCGGCAAAGTGAACATAGAGGAGTCAAACCGATCCATGACCCCGCCGTGGCCGGGAAAGATCTTGCCAAAGTCCTTTACGCCGAAATTGCGCTTAAGGACGGAAGCGGACAGATCGCCCATCATGCCCAGGAACGATACCGGCAGGCACGCAGCCAGCAGCACTGTCACGGCAAATTCGTCCATCTTAAAGTCCGCCAGCCGATTATACAGGATCATGGCCACCGCATTCAAAATCAGAGAAAAGATCAAGCCGCCGATGGCGCCCTCCACCGTTTTCTTCGGTGAAATGTTAGGGCTCATCTTATGCTTGCCAAAAGCCATACCTGCCAGCTGGGCGCCGCTGTCCGTTGCCAAAGCGCAAATCAGGCCGTAAAAGATCAGATAAATGCCGAACTGCTCGATTTGGAACATATCCCGCAGCCGGATAAAAACGGAAAAGCCAAAGGGCACCAGCGCCCCAGCAAAAACGGACACCGCTACATCTTCAAAGGTGGTATAGGCGTAGCCCTTAAGCATAGCCAACAGTAACACCAGCACCAGCGCAATCAGATACACAACGCCGGGAACCGCACCAATCACCTTGCCCCACACAGCCTGGCTGACCCAGGGAGTCAACGCCTTGGCAGAGGCAAAGAACGGCACGCAGGCCGCATAGCCGGTAGCCACCACGCGGATAAAGGTGTTCTCCACCTTGGCGCAACGCATAATTTCGTTTGCTGCCACAGCCGCCAGGAAGGCGATCACAAGCACCAGCACCGGGGTATTGATCTGCCACACCACCACAGCCAGCAGCGCCAGCAGCACCACGGCGGTAATCACTCTCTGTTTCATCTTTTTCTCCTCTTATCTTCCGCCGAAACGACGGTTTCTATTCTCATAGGCGTGAAGCGCTTCGGCCAGATCCTGCTCCGTAAAGTCCGGCCACAGCACATCGCTGTACCAAAACTCGCTGTACGCCGCCTGCCACAGAAGGAAGTTGGACAGCCGCTGCTCGCCGCTGGGACGAATCACCAAATCGCAATCCGGCACCGTATATACATTGGCAGATATATCGTCCATGGTGATCTCCCGCTTACCGCTTTGCAGCGCCCGGTTCACCGCCTGTACGATCTCCTGGCGGCCGCCGTAGTTGATCGCCACATACACCGTAGTACCGGTGTTGGCGGCGGTATCCCGCTCGCCCTGGTCCATCAGCTGCAACAGCTCGTCGCTGATCCCATCTCTCGAGCCGATAAACTTTAAGCGGATATTACCGGCCTGGCTAATGTCTGCCTGCGCCTCCAGCAAATAATCCTTAAAAAGCCGCATCAAGGCGTCCACTTCCTCCGGCGACCGCTTCCAATTTTCAGTAGAGAAAGCATAAAAAGTCACATAAGGAATGCCGATACGCCCGCAAGCCTTAGATATCGTGCGGAACACCTCAGCCCCCGCCTTATGTCCGGCAGAACGGGGCAAGCCCCGCTTTTTGGCCCAACGACCGTTGCCGTCCATGATAATGCCCACATGGTTGGGCAGCAGGGCAAAATTCGCGTTTTTTTGCTGCGGTGCAGCACTTTTTTTGTTAAACAGTGCCATAAGCGACCTCCCCGTAAAACGCATAGACGGGCGAATGCCCAGCCGCCGTACACAATCCATTGATGCGCACAGCCGCCGGCAACCGCCCTCATTCAAATAAGAAAACAGGGCGCCCCCATTTTCTTTAGCTATTGGTTAGATAGACAGCACTTCCTGCTCTTTTTTCTTGGCTGCAGTCTCTGCCTGCTTCACATAATCATCGGTGATCTTCTGCAGCTGCTCCTCGCCGTCCCGCAGATCGTCCTCGGTGATCTCGCTGTTTTTCTTCATCTTTTTCAGCTCATCCATAAAATCGCGGCGCACATTGCGGATGGCCACCTTCGCCTCCTCGCCACGCTTGGAGATGTCTTTGGTCAGCTCCCGACGGTGCTCCTCCGTCAACTGGGGGAACGCCAAACGAATAACCTTGCCATCATTTTGCGGGTTAATGCCGATGTCAGAGGTGTTGATGGCCTTTTCGATCTCCTTGAGTGTGGAGGCGTCCCAGGGCTGGATCACCAACATTCTGGCCTCCGGCACGCTGATAGCGGCCATTTGGTTAACGGGGGTGGGCACGCCGTAGTAATCCACCATCACCTTATCCAGTACGGCGGGATTGGCACGGCCGGCACGCACGGCGGAAAAGTCACGCTCCAAGGAAGTCATACACTTTTCCATTTTCGCTTTCGCATTGGTGTACAGTTCGGTCAATTCCATCTTTCTTTACCTCTCTTCGTTAGATACAAGCGTGCCGATCTTTTCGCCGGAGACGGCACGCACCACATTCTCCGGATCGTCCAGATTGAACACCAAAATGGACATATCGTTATCCTTGCACAGGCTAAAGGCGGTGGAATCCATCACCTTCAGATCCCGGTTAATGACTTCCTTAAAGGTCACCTGATCGTACTTTACAGCGTCTGCGAATTTATTGGGATCCTTATCGTACACGCCGTCCACATTGGTGCCCTTGAGCAGTGCATCCGCATTGATCTCCACTGCCCGCAGCGCCGCTGCCGTGTCTGTGGAGAAGAACGGAGAGCCGGTGCCACAGCCAAAAATCACAATCCGCCCCTTTTCAAAGTGACGAATGGCACGGTTGCGAATATAAGGCTCTGCAATCTGGCGCATTTCAATGGCCGTCTGTACCCGCACATTGGCGCCCAGCTGCTCCAAAGCGTCGCACAGAGCCAGCGCATTCATTGCCGTTGCCAACATACCGATATGGTCCGCACGGGTACGATCCATATGTTCGCTGGAGCGGCCACGCCAAAAGTTGCCGCCGCCGACCACAATGCCGACTTCCACGCCCAGGTCGGCTACTTTCTTTACCGCCGTGCAAATCTTGACCACCGTGTCGTTGTCGATTCCGGTGCCTTTTTCACCGGCAAGCACTTCGCCGCTGAGCTTTAACAAAATCCGTTTATATGCTGTTGCCATACTTTTTACCTCCGCCGTTTCGGCAAGCGCCGCAGGCCACAAACACGCCTGTGTACACACTTGCTCACTGTCCTCTATATCTTAATATATTTTTAGCATAAAGTAAATAGAATTTCTGAATTTTAGAAAAAACAGGTAAAAAAACAGACGAAAGATCAAATGTCTTCCGTCTGTCAAAATAAGGCTTCCTATCCTGTGGTCTTCGGTGTCTCCGGCGTCTCCGGCTCCGGCTGGGTCAAACCGATCCCGGCTTGAAATCGCTGAATCAGCACATAGTCCCGCAGGTTCACATAACCGTCATTATTCACATCGTAATAGTATCCCAGTAGCTTATCTGCTGTGCGACCCATATTGTCAAAGAAATAGCTGGCCACATTGGAAAGCGTATTGGTACGCGTCGTGGCACAACGGCTGCAAGTATAGGTGCAGTTGGTGCCGTCACAACCGGAAAACTTAAAATCATGGCCATAGGCGGGCACCACATTGGTGCGCGTCGTCTTGCAATAGCGGCAGGTGTCAATAGAGGAACCGGTCATTAGACAGCTGGCCTTGGCGATCACCCGGGTATCATAGTAACCGTCCACCCATTCTACATGGACCTGGGTGGTGTAAGTGTCATTGCACACGCTGCAAACATACGTATCGATCCGGTGGCCGGTGGCGTCTGTTTCACCCTCCGTGCACTGATAATCGTGCCCGGCGGGAATACTCTCTGCAATGCTTTGGTGACACACGGTGCACACACCGGTCTTTTGACCATCCGTGGTACAGGTGGCAGGTACAACCACCGTCCACTCCTCTACTTTATGACCCGGTGCGGGAATGTTGATATATTGCAGTGCGGTGCATTTGCTGTTCTTGGTGGGTTCCTCCACCGTGCAGCGGCGGATCAGTCGCCCGGTGGTGGTACAGCCGGGCTCGGTCAGCACCATGTCCGTATAGCAGCCGTCCTTCCACACATAGTTGCCGTCCTCGTCCCGCACATGGGTGGTACGAATGGTGTCCGTGCTCTCATCGTTGCACTTGGCGCAGCGCAGGTATTCAAAAATATGGCCGTTTTTCTCGGATTGATCGTCGGTTTGGATCACTTGCAGATCATGGCCGGTGGCAGCAATATCCTCGGTGCGCAAATATTTCAGGCACTTGGAGCAGTACACATCCTGCTTGCCCTTAGCGGTACAGGTGGGCTCCTGGGTTACAACTGTATACGTCTCGGCGTGGTCGCATCCGCTGTCCGAAGCAACAAATTTGTATCCTTTTTTCTCGGCGTACGCCTGGGTGGTGGAGCCGCTGGAAGCATGGAAAGTCAGTGAGGACTGGCAGTTGGCAAAAGGATCCAGCGTGCCGTAATTCAAGTTAGGATTCTCCACAAACACATCCAGCAAAAAGCTGTTGTCAGAGAAGGCGGTGGTACCCACGGAAGTGATTTTCTCCGGTAAAGTGATGGTCACAAACTTGCAGCCGGCAAAAGCGGAAATGCCGATTTTGGCACACTCCTTCGGGAAAGTTACGCTGTTGATCCCCGCCTTGCGAAACGCGAAATCGCCAATCTCCGTTAAAGTCTCCGGCAGACGCAAAGTTGTAAATTTGGCGTCGTTCTCAAAGGCGTTCAGACCAATCTTCGTGATTTTGGTATCCTGTAAATTGACGGTGGACAGTGCCGTACACCCGGCGAAGGCATAACGGTTCACCCCCGTAATGGTAGAGGGTAAAATCACCGTTTGGACAGAGGTCATCTCAAAAAAGAGATAGTTACCCAGCACTGTCACGCCCTCGCTGATCACAACCCGCTTAATGGAGTCACGGAAATTGTACCAAGGGCAGCGCTTTATAGAGGAACCAAAGTTAACATTCATATTGGAATAGTTATTGGTGGCGCCGCTGCCGGTAAGGGTCAGCACCCCGGTGCCGGTGTCAATATTGTATTTAATATTATCACCGCAGCTGCCGCTGGTGGCCGCCGTTGCCGCAAAGGCAAAAGACGCGCCGCCACCCAGCACGGTGCACAGCATGACGATGCTTAAAATCACAGATAGCCATTTTTTCATACGCAATCCTCCAAGGCGCAAATTGCCGCCGCCTGCACACACAAGTGCAAACGCCTTTGCTTTCATCATACCACAAAGCTCCCGCCTGTGCAAGGCGGGAGCAGATTTTGGACACCGGTGGCAAAAGCGCACCGGATTTTAGTATTGTAGATCACATGGCACATTTTTTACAGGGCGTATGGTTCTTTTTCGCCTCTTTCAGCGTGGTTTTAATGGGATGCTTTCCGGCGCAGCTTTTTATATAATGATACTTTTTGCCGGTGGGCGAAACATACACCGTATTCCCCTTTGGCGCCGATTTCTTTGCGCTGCCGGTGTTCTTCGATTTGCTCCAGTTGCTGTAATATTTGGTGCTCTTGTGGCCGGTTTTCACTGTCTTATAGGTGCGCACACGCACATAGTATTTTTTGCCGTTTTTAAGTCCGGTAATGGTTTTTTGGGTGGTGCTGTTTTTGCTCACCGTGACCGTCTTTGCGTTTTTAAAGTTCGACGATGTACTGTATTGGATTTGATACCCGGTGGTTTGGGATTTCTGCTTTTTCCAAGTTACGGTAATTTTCTTTTTCCCGCCAGTCACTTTGCTGATCGATGTACCCTTTGGCTTGACGGTAAAGTACACGGTGCGCGAGCCCTTGTACTTACCCTTCAGTTTCACCTGTACGCCGTAGCGCCCAACAGCTTTGCGCCCTTTTGGGTAGTTCACCGTGTAATCAGCACTTGCTTTTAACGGTTTGCCGGTACTGTCTTTCACGGTCACCGACGGTTTTTGCACCTTGCCGTTATAAGTATAAACCGTCTTTGCCAACTTGGGCGCTGACACCTTAGCAATCTTTGCAGCGGAAGTGACCTTTGTGTAACCGCAAGCCCCACAAACCGCGCTGGTTTGCACGCAACCATCTCCGTTAAAGGATGCCGGCGTGGTTTTTGTAACATTCTTTGTCGTCCTATGCTTGCACACGGCAGCGCTGCCTTTTTGGGTTGTGGCCTGAATTCCACTGTTTTGCACCTGCATCTGAATGGTGCCCATTTGATCCGTTCGATAGATTTTGGCCTTAACCACCTGCAATCGCTGCAAAGCTTGGGCCGTGGGGTGGCCGTAACTGTTCCCTGCCCCTACGGAGATTGCCGCGTATTTTGGTGCAGCTTCTGCAAGGAAGGAGGCAGAGGAAGACCCGGCAGAACCATGGTGCGCCACCTTCAGAATATCCGTTTGCAGATCAGCACCACTGTTCACCAGCGATTGCTCCACCGCGGACGAAATATCACCGGTCAGCAACAAGGAACGATTGCCGCACTGCACTTTTAGCACCAGAGACGCATCGTTGGCGTTCTCTGCCCCTGTGCCGTCACTGAGTACCTGCACAGTGGTGCCGCCTACCTGAAACCGGGAATTGGCAGTCGGGTTCGCCGCTTTACTACCGGGTTCGCTTTTTATGGCAGAGAGATAATTCTTGTAGCACTTTGTGTTGGTCTTGTATGGTGAATAATAAGAATAATTTACCTGAAAGCGATTGTAAATTTGGGGTAACCCGCCGATATGGTCCTCGTCCGGATGGCTGGCCACCACATAATCCAAGGTGGAAATGGATTTGCTGCGCAGACAATCCTCAACCGCTTGGGCATGCACAGCTTTACCTCCATCCACCAGCATTCGGTGTCCGTTGCTTTCTATTAGAATACTGTCGCCCTGATCGCAATCAATAAAAGTGACTGTCATGGACGGCTGCGCCGCATTAGCCACCGCTGTACCGCCTACCGTCAGCCCCAAAAGCAGCAAAGCGCTGCATATTATACTGCCAAATTTTTTCATTTCGTCATCCTTCTTTTCTTTGTATTGAATTTTATTCTAACATATTTTACTTGTTATTGCAACCGTTATTCCCGGCGCACCGCCATCATCAGCACCAAAGCGCCGAACAGGCGCAGAGGCTTTTCCGGGTAAAATTGATTATACCGCCGCAAAAAAGCGCTCGGTACAAACCGGGCGCTTTTCATGATCAAATATAAAGAAAACGAACATAAAAAAGAGCACCTCCAAAGAGGTGCTCCAAATGCTTGTACTTAGCCGTTGATCTGCTTTGCGATCTCTTCAGCGAAGTTCTCCTCGCGCTTTTCCAGGCCCTCGCCCTTCATCATACGCACGAAGCCGGTGCACTTGATTTCCGTGCCCAGTGCCTTAGCCACATTGTTGATGTAGGTCTGTACATTCTCGTGGTTCTCAGCCTTTACGAACTCCTGGTCTACCAGGCAGTTCTCCTTGTAGAACTTGCCCAGCTTACCGGCAGCGATCTTCTCCAGCACCTGCTCCGGCTTGTTAGCCATCTTGGGATCTTCCTTCAACTGTGCGGAAAGAATGCCCTTCTCGTGCTCGATCACCTCAGCGGGAACGGAAGCCTCATCCAGATAAGAGGGGCTCATAGCGGCGATCTGCATAGCCACATCCTTGCCCATTACCTTGAACTCGTCAGTAGCGGCCTTGCTCTCGTCAGCCACATCAAAGCCAACCATAACGCCTACGGAACCGCCGGCGTGAATGTAGGTTGCCACAACACCATCCATCACCTCAAAGCGACGGATCTTCATGTTCTCACCGATGGACAGGATCAGGTCGTTCAGAGTCTCGGTCACGGTACGGTCGGTGCCGTCATAAGCGGTAGCGCACAGCGCCTCCACATCAGCGGGAGCGGTAGCGATAATGGTGCGCGCCACGCCCTTTACAAAGTCCATGAACTTGTCGTTCTTGGCAACAAAGTCGGTCTCAGAGTTGACCTCAACGGTGACAGCCTTCTTGGCAGCCTCGTCATAATAAGTGTACACAACGCCCTCGGCAGCGATACGGGCGGACTTCTTCTCGGCAGCAGCCAGACCCCGCTCACGCAGGAAGTCGATTGCCTTGTCCATGTCGCCGTCTGCTTCGGTCAATGCCTTTTTGCATTCCATCATACCAACGCCGGTCTTTTCACGCAGCGCCTTAACATCCATAGCGGTAAATGCCATTGTGTGTTCCTCCTTGAATTCAGTCTAAAATCTATCGGCAGAATTACTCTGCTTTGTCAGCCTTGTCTGCTTTCTTTGCGGGCTTCTTAGCCGGTTTCTTCTCCGCAGCGGGAGCCTCGGCAGCCTCGTCGGCAGTGTCCTTACCGTCACGGCCCTCGATCACAGCGTTAGCCATTGCACCGGCGATCAGCTTAACCGCACGGATAGCGTCGTCGTTGCCGGGGATCACATAGTCGATCTCGTCCGGATCGCAGTTGGTATCTACGATAGCCACGATGGGCAGACCCAGCTTGATGGCCTCAGATACAGCGATGCGCTCCTTGCGGGGGTCAACGATGAACATAGCCTGCGGAATCTTCTTCATCTCGGTGATACCGCCCAGGTACTTCTCCAGCTTCTCAATTTCCAGCTCCAGGCCGGCCACTTCCTTCTTGGGCAGCATATCAAAGGTGCCGTCCTCAGCCATAGCCTTCAGCTGAGCCAGACGAGCCACACGGCCGCGAATGGTCTTAAAGTTGGTGAGCATACCGCCCAGCCAGCGTGCGTTAACATAAGGCATACCGCAGCGCTCAGCCTCTTCCTTAATGGACTCCTGGGCCTGCTTTTTGGTGCCTACGAAGATGATCTCGCCGCCATCGGCAGCCACATCGTGAACGAACTTGTAAGCCTCGTCCAGCTTCTTCACGGTCTTCTGCAAGTCGATAATGTAGATACCGTTACGCTCGGTGAAGATATACTCCGCCATTTTGGGGTTCCATCTTCTGGTCTGGTGACCGAAGTGCACGCCTGCTTCCAGCAGCTGCTTCATAGAAACTACATTTGCCATAATTTAAGTTCCTCCTTTAGGTTGATCCTCCACCGTGCGGCATGGCAACGCCCCGTACATAGCACCAGGGGCAGACCGCAGCGGTGTGCGTATTCCGTGCATTGCATATATTTATAAATTTATATATACCACACGAATGCCGTAATATAATAGCACGCCCGGTGCAAAAAAGCAAGAAAAATTTTCAAATTTCCTGCCATTTGCCGGACAAAATCAAAAATGCCGCACCTGCCCCGGGGCAAATGCGGTATTTCTGTTTATTTTTTATGCTTTTTGCCACTTTGCTGGTGGATATACAGCCGCTCCACCTGGTCGCGGGCAAAGTCCTCTGCGCTGTCGTCCAAAGGAGTCAGGGCAAAGCTCGGATCCCGACGGCGCATGGCCGTCTCAATGAGCTTGTCTGCCAAAGCCGGATTTTTGGGCAGCACCGGGCCGTGAGAATAGGTGCAAAATGTGTTTTTATAGTGCACGCCCTCAGTGCCGTCCCGGCCGTTGTTGCCGTAGCCAGACACCATCTTGCCCAGGGGCGCCACGCCCTTGCCCAAATAGGTGCGCCCGGAGTGGTTCTCAAACCCGATCACTCGACCGAATTCCGTATCAAAGGCGTAATTGCCGATGAGCCGCTCTTTTTCGCCAACGGTGTAGAAATCCACCGCGCCGATATAATCCAGCCGCTCGCCGGTATACGTCTGGTAATACTTGCCCAGCATTTGGTAGCCGCCGCAGATGGCCAGCACCACGGTGCCGTCTGCCACTGCACGGCGGATCTCCTCGTCCTTACCCCGGTGCAGGTCCTCCAGCAGTACCTCCTGCTCAAAGTCCTGGCCACCGCCGATAAACAACAGGTCGTACTTAGTATGGTCAAAGGGGTCGCCTACGGAGATCTCGTCTACCGTCACCTGGATTCCCCGCTGCCGACAGCGATATTGCAGGCACATAATATTGCCTCGATCGCCGTACAGATTCAGCAGATCCGGGTACAAATGCGCAATTCTCATTTCCAAAACGCCTCCTTGCCGAAATGCTCCGCAAACTTAGGCCGCATAGCCATCATTGCCGTATAAGTAGGCACCACAAACACATCGCCCTTGCACCGGAGCACCGTTTGCAGCACATCGTCTGTAATTTCCGCATCCATTCCGCTGTATTTCAGCCGCAGGGCCATATCGCCGCTGCGCTTGCCGGCAGCATAGATCTTGCCGTCCGCCTGAATATCCGCGTCCCAGATCCAGCTGATGTCCCGGCCGTCCGCTGCATTGTCGTTCAGGCAAAAGATCACCGTCTTGTCACCCTTAAACTGGCTGATATAGTTGCAGGTTTGGGTCAGCCCCGCCGGGTTCTTCACCAGGATCATCCGCACATTGCCAAACTTCTCCATCCGGCCAAAGGCACCGCTAAAGCGTTCCAGCGCGTGGAGCGCCGTCTCCCGGTCAATACCCAAACTCACCAATGCGGCCAAGGCGCCGATGCCATTATAGATATTGTACACACCGCCCAAGTTGATCTTCACCGGCGTGGTGCCGTTTAACATAACGGTGCTGCTGTCCGGCGTGGTCTCTACAATATCCGTCACATTATAATCCGGGGTCTCCCGACAATAGCCGCAGCCGGGACAGCGGTATTTGCCCAGGTGTGCATAGGTGAAATAGTCATATTCCAGTTGGTGCTTACAGTGGATACAACGGGTGCCGTCCCGCACAGCGGAGGTTTGGTCCAGGGGCACACTGACCCCGTAGGTCACCGTGTTCTCCCGCTTCAAGGTATTGGTCAGGGAGCAATCGCCGTTGATCACCAAAGTGGCCTCCGGCAAATTGTTCACCGATTCCTGAATGGCGGACAGCGTGTGAGACACCTCGCCGTACCGATCCAGCTGATCGCGGAACACATTGGTCACCAGCACCACCTTGGCTTTCAGGTACTTACTGACGGTACGAAAGGCGTTTTCGTCGCACTCAATGACCGCATACTCCTTGGTGCACTTGCCGCTATTGGTAGAATTCAGAATAAAAGAAGTGGTGATACCGGTAATCAGATTGGCGCCGGAGCGGTTGATAAAGTAGGACTTGCCTGCTTCTTTCAGTCCCTCCTCCACAATACGGGCAGAGGTGGTCTTGCCGTTGGTGCCGGTAATCACGATCACCTTAACCCCCTGAGAGAGCTTGGCCAAAATATCCCGCTTAAAGAACAGCGCAATGCGCCCGGGTAGGGTGGTAGCCCCATAACCCAGCAGGTTCATCACCTTGGTAATCAACTTGGTAAGAAAAATAATCATAGCAAAAAGGAATTGCACTTCTGCAAAAATGTGTTACAATAAGCCTGTAACCGGGCGGCTGACCCACCGCCCACAGAGAATGCGAGGTAATAAAATATGGATTATTTAGAGCCGATGACAGCGGCTGTACGTGCCGCCGCCAACATCTATCGCAGTGCAAAAAACGATCTGCACATTGAAGTGAAGGGCGAGGACAAAAACAACCTGGTCACCGCCTATGATAAACAAATTCAAGGTTTTCTGTACAAAGAGCTGTCTGCCGCGTTCCCCGGCTGCGCTTTTCTCGGCGAAGAGGGCGGCGGTAAGATAGAAGTACCCATGGGCCTTTGCTTTATCATCGACCCTATCGACGGCACCACCAATTTTATCCGGAATTTTGAGCACAGCGCCATCAGCGTCGGTTTGTCAGTAGACAGAAAGATGGTGGCCGGCGTGGTCTACGATGTAGACAAAGACAACCTGTACGCCGCGCAGCGAGGCTGCGGCGCTACTTTAAACGGCCGTGCCATTCATGCGAACCGCAGTGACCTGGACCACTCCCTGCTGCTCTTCGGCAGTTGCCCCTATGAACGGGAACTGGCGCACCGCACCTTCCAAATGGTAGAGAAAGCCTACACCCGAGTGCTGGAAATCCGGCGTACCGGCTCTGCCGCACTGGATATTTGCTATGTGGCGTCCGGCAAGGCCGATCTGTATTTTGAATTGATCCTGCGGCCCTGGGACTACGCGGCCGCCGTCGTTATTGTAGAAGAGGCCGGCGGCGTGATCCGCACCACAGAGAACCAACCCATGCCCATTGACCAGATCGTCGGCGTGCGCTGCGGCAACGGCGAGAACCTGGCGGAATTTGATGCCTTGGTGCAGAACCTGTGAGGTACTACACCTCCGTCAATCGTTACTTGCAGCAGCGCTTCGGCTGCAAGGTGTATAAAGTAGCGCTGTCCGGCGGCTTTACCTGTCCCAATCGGGACGGCACACTGGACAGCCGAGGCTGCATTTTCTGTTCCCGAGGGGGCAGCGGTGACTTTGCCGGTGATCCTGCACAGTCGATAACCGAGCAGCTTTGCCGCGGCAAAGCTGCCTTGGCAGGAAAAATCAAGAACGGCAAGTATATCGCCTACTTTCAGTCCTATACCGGCACCTATGCGCCGGTAGAACGGCTGCGCGCACTCTACACGGAGGCGCTGGCCGACCCGCAGGTGGTAGCGCTATCGGTGGCCACACGGCCGGACTGTCTGCCACCTCAGGTGCTGGATCTGTTGGCAGAACTGAACCGGCAAAAGCCGGTGTTCGTAGAACTGGGATTGCAAACCATCCACCGGAACAGCGCCGCCTACATACGCCGTGGCTATCCCCTGTTGGTCTTTGATCAAGCGATGGCAAATCTAACAGCCATCGGGGTCAACAAAGTGGTACATATTATTTTAGGTCTGCCCGGAGAAAGCCGGGACCAAATGGCAGAAAGCGTGCGCTACGCCGTGGACCATGGAGCCGACGGGTTGAAGCTGCAGCTGCTCCATGTACTCCGGGGCACAGATCTGGCAGCGGACTATGCCGCAGGAAAATGCCCGGTGCTCACTCTGCCGGAATACTTAGACACGCTGGACGCCTGCTTACAGCAGGTACCAAAGGAAGTCGTCATTCACCGGCTCACCGGCGACGGTCCCAAACGAGACCTGATCGCGCCCCTGTGGTCGGCAGACAAAAAGGCGGTGCTAAACGCCATCCATGCCCGCTTTGCACCCTATCCTTTGCAGGACGGAACATCGTCTATTATCATACACGATTCCGCCGCTGAAATAAAGGGGTAAACCCAACTTTTTTCAAATTTACGGAAGAAACCAAACGCCTGTCTGTTGACAGGCGTTTGGTTTATTTTGTGGGCGGGTCAAATTCAATGAGTATGTTGCTGCTGGGAAAATGCAGAGAGGCATAAGAACCGTCCTCATTCTGGTAGAGCACAAATTTGCCTGCCGGTACGGTTCCCTGATATTTGTAGCCGTCCTGCGTTTTTTGGGCCTGCAATTCGCCGTTTTGCCGGAGTACGGAGAACACGTCATAAAGGGCAATCGCCGGGTTGGTGTTCTCCAAATCCTGTGCCCTGGCTTCGTACTCCATACCGTCAAATCGGTAGCGTACCATAGTGCCTGCACAGGTCATCACCATGCCCCTGGCTGCCGTGTCGCCCACGGTGACGGTAACCGTTCCATCGGTTCGACAAATTTTGCAGTGATAAGAAAAATCCCCCGCTGTGACCACTGCCGACTGTTCAAAGTCCGCCGTCACATCGGGGGTATATTGTTTGGTTGCGCAGCCGCCCAGGGCCAGCAAAAGAAGCGCGCTAAAAAGCGAGAGCCACCGTTTCAAAAAGCATCCGTCCGTTATTCAAATTCAGACATCAGCGCACCCAGCAGTTCCGTCATATCCGCCACGGTCATACCCCGGGCAGACAGTTCTCTGGCGGTAATATCACCGCACAGCCCGTGGATATACACACCGGCCTTGGCTGCTGCCAGCGGCTCTAGTCCCTGTGCTAAGAACGAGCCGATCATGCCGGACAGTAGATCGCCGCAACCGGCCATGGCCATGCCCGGATTACCGGTACGGTTTATGCACACCTGCTCCCCGTCCGTGATCACCGTGTCTGCGCCCTTGAGCACCAGAATCACGCCGTAGCGGCGGGCAAAGTCCACAGCCGTACCTACCCGGTCTGCCTGCACGCGCTCTACGGTCTTGCCGCACAGGCGCGCCATTTCGCCCGGATGCGGAGTCAAAACCACCGGGGTGTGGATGTCCTGTAATATAGTTATGCTTTCGCTCAGGCAATTTATACCATCTGCATCTAACAAAACCGGCTTTTTACATTCTTTCAGTACCTGGCTCACCAAGACGGAAGTATCGTCATTGACCCCCAGGCCGCAGCCCATCACCACTGCGTCCGCCCAGGGCAGGTCCTCTAAGATCCCGGTAAGTGCGCCCATAGAAATGGTCTTTTGCTCATTCTCCGTTACCGGCTCAAAAATCGGCTGGGTCAGGTGGGCAGCCAACAACGGATACGCCGACTTGGGACAAACACACTTTAGCAGTCCCACGCCGGTGCGCAGCGCACCACCGGCACAAATCACCGCTGCACCGGGCATACGGTAGGAGCCGCAAATTTGCAGCAAATGGCCGTGGCTGCCCTTGTTGGCGTTTTTATCCAATTTGGGCAGTGCCGCCTGCACTTCTTTTTTAGTAACGGTATGGGCATAAGGCTCCCGATAACAACTCTCCGGAATGCCGATATTCACCACCACCGTCTTGCCGCACAGGCCGTTGGACGGCGGCAGCACATGGGCGTATTTCAGTGTAGAAATGGCAATGGTCAGATCAGCCCGCACCGCCTGCTCTGCCGCACCGGTAGTGGCGTCCGTACCGCTGGGGGTATCCACAGCGATCACTGTAGCTCCACTGTCGTTGATGGCAGCGAACACCGTATCAAAGGGCGCTCGCGGTGCACCGTGAAATCCAATGCCAAACACGCAATCCACAACAAAGGGGGCATGCACCGCTTCATCGGAAAAAGAGCGCACCTCCACGCCGTCCTCCACCGCTGCGTTATAGTATGCCAGCGGTTCCGGCAAAGTAGGCGTTTGATCGGCCAGCACAATATAGGCGGGCACATGGGCAGCACGCAGCCGCCGGGCAATCACAAAGCCGTCCCCGGCATTTTTACCGTTGCCGCAAACCACCGCCACCGGCTGCCCTTTCATTTGGTCGCCGTACAAAGCCAACATTTTATCGGCACACGCCAGGCCTGCCCGTTCCATCAGCTGCGCCTCGGTAAACAGGCCGTCAAAAGCCCGATTTTCCACCGCGCGGATCTCATCTCGTGTTAAAATGCGCATACCATCACTCCAATAACAAAACCGTGGCTACTGCATAGTCCCCATCGTGGCTGATGCTCAATTTTGCTTCTGGCTTGCCGTCAAAATACGGCTTGCCCCGATCATCGTGCAACACGGTAAGGGCATTTAGCGGCAACTGCAAGCCGGTGCCCAACGCCTTGTAGTAGGCCTCCTTGGCGGCAAAAATACCGGCAAAGCTCTCGGTCGTTTTACAGTATACCCGCTCCGGCTGGGAAAACACCTTCTCCGCAAAGCCGGGTATTTGCAGGCTCTTTTCCATTCTGGACACCAGCACCAGATCCGTACCAATCTCAATCATGGCGCTCCCCCGTTGGTTCAAAGCTAAAACTGAACACCCGGTTGCCCGGCGTGTTGCGGGTATGGCCATGGCGCGGCACAGGCCCGCAAGCATTGGAACCGGCACCCAGTTGATATTGATCCAAGTGTATACAGGTGGTGCCCCCTGCTGTCAATTCCTCCCGGTGCCGCGCCTTGGCACACCGCTGGGAAGTATACGGATCCGCTGCAAAGGTCATAGGCGCGTCAATAGCATCAAATCGCAGTCCAAAGCCCTGCCGATCTGTCACCTGCGCCCAGCGGGTATCCGTTCTGGCGCTGCTCTCCTGGGGTTTGATATAGTCCTCATGCATCGTTGCCACCGCTGTCTCAAAAATACCGGTGTGGCAATGCAAATTATAATCCGACAAATTGGGGTACGGTCCCATGCCGTAATATCGCACCTGATCAAAGGCAGACGGCATTTCCAGCACCACACCGTAGCGAGGCAGGTGCCGCAGCCGCCGATTGGGCCGCAGACACAACACATCCACGCGCACCTTGCCGGTGCGGTACACGGTATAAGTAAGCCGAAAACTGCCCAACCAGGGCACACGCGGTCCGGCCAGCACATAGTCTGCCGTGATCTCCACCCCATTGTCCGTGACCATATACATTTTGGCAATGGTGCCGGGCTTCTTGATGTAAAAGCAGGCACGGTCCAGACCCAGCCGCTCCCAGTTGCGGCGCAGATTCATATCATTATCCAGCGGCGCCCGATACAAAGTCACTGCCGGTCCGATCTCGCCCTCCGGATCCGGGTGGAGCAGCGGCACGCCGTCCACCACATAATTCTCGATTTGGCCGGTGGTGCCGTTAAAGACCAGGTGTCCCCGGTCAAAGTACACCCACAGCTTGTTTTCGCTGACCTGCGCCCTAGGCGCAGGCACGCCGGGTACAGTGAAAAGGGGTGTAGGGGCGGTCAAAGTAAACTGTTCAAAGCCCAGTTCCTCCTCACCGCGCAAATAGCGCACCAACAGCACATTGTGACAACTGCTGCGCTGCGTCAGCTCAAAATCGAAAGTCAGCTCTCGCATTTCCAGCGGGTTCAAGGTCAGATCTGCCTGTCCGCTGACCACCGAGATACCGTCACTGAGCAGTTCCCACCGAACTTGGATTTGCAGCGTGGCAAAACGCAGCATGCTCTGGAACAAATAGCGGTTTTCGTCCACCGCCGTTGCCCGCACCGGGCGGTATGCATTTTTCATTTGATAAGCCCCGGCATGGGGGGTTCGATCCGGGAAGAACAAACCGTCGGTGCAAAAATTACTGTCGTGTTTGTTTTCACCGTGATCGCCGCCGTAGGTGTAATGCACCGGGCCGTCCGCATGGTAAGCCGCATGGTCGCAGAACTCCCAAATACAGCCGCCCAGCATATTGTCGCCTCGGTAAAAGTCCTGCACATAGGGTTCCAGATCCCCGGCGCCCATACCCATGGCATGGGCGTACTCGCACAGGAAGTACGGCGCTTTATAATACTTTGGCAGCGCCCCCTTGCCATCAGCAACCATATGCACCCGATTATGCCAGGGGTACATCTCGCTGATTACATCATAGCACCAGCGGCGGGTGCGCACCACAGCTTCATAATGCACAGGAACAGTTGTGCGCTTTTTTAATTCTTGATAGCAATAATCCTGGTTTTTATATCCATGAGATTCGTTGCCTAACGACCACATCGTAATACAGGGATGATTCCGATCCCGGCAGAACATGCGCTCCACCCGATCCCAAAAATGCCCCTGCCACTTGGGATTATGGCTCAGCGCGCCGGGACGACGCATCTCCACTTGACAACCGTGGGTCTCAATATCCGCCTCGTCTACCACATACAAGCCATAGCGATCACACAGATCTAAGAAGGCAGGATCCGGCGGGTAGTGCGAAGTGCGCACGCAGTTCACATTAAACTGCTTCATCAACTGCACATCCCGCTCCATATCCGAAAGGGTCATTGCGTAGCCCCGCACCGGGTGGGAGTCATGGTGATTGACCCCCAGCAGCTTAATGGGCTGATCGTTGAGATAAAACACATTTCCCCGAATCTCAATATGCCGAAAACCCACCGGGCGGCACACAGCCTCCCTGGTGCCTTCCGTACCGGTCAGCTCCAGCAAAAGATCATAGAGCACCGGCGTCTCTGCGCTCCAGGACTCCACTTCCAGCGCACCAAAGTCCAAATGCGCCGTACCGGCAGCATTCTCCACCCGTTGGGCAGCCACTTCCCTGCCCTCTTGCAGTAAAGTGGCCTTTACCTGACCGCTGCCGCTGCCCAGGGACAAATCCAGAGACAGGGTGTATTTGCCGTCGGCATAATTGGTATGTACCACATAATCTTCCAAACAGAACGCCCCATGGCTGCGCAACAGCACATCCCGGAAGATACCGTTCTCCCGGAACATATCCTGGCATTCCATATAGGTGCCGTTGCACCATTTATGATTAACCACCGCCACCCGGTTCACCCCGGCGTGCAGGTAAGGAGTCAGGTCAAAAGCCGCCGTGTTGTGACTGCCTTCGCTGTACCCTACATACCGATCGTTACAAAACAGATCCAAAGACCCGGCAACGCCCAAAAAGGTGATGGTATGGTGCAGTGCGGTATTTTCAATTTCAAAGTCCTTTACATACACGCCCACCGGACAATCAGCCGGAATTTGGGGCGGTTTGGGTGCAAAGGGATAGCGCGCGTTTACATAGTACGGCTCCTCATAGCCGGTGTGCTGCCAAGTGGAGGGCACAGACATGGTGTCCATCTCCGCCACTATTGCGTCCAAATCTGCCGGCAGATCGCTTTCTTTCGCATAGTAGCGAAAGCGCCAGTCCCCGGACAGACAGGTCACCCGGTCCGAAGAATAGCGCGCAGTCACCGGGTCGCTCTCCAGCGCATCCTGTGCCGTAGAAAAGGGCACGAAGTACGCCGCCGGAGGCAGCAAATTGTCTTTGTAAACCGAAAAGTCATTGTAGTTTGGGGTGCGTAGAGAATCGCTCATAAGTTCACCTGAAAAAAGGGCGAACAAACATAAGAATGATTGCTCGCCCGAATTG
Organism: Oscillospiraceae bacterium; assembly: GCA_025757685.1. NCBI lineage: Bacteria > Bacillati > Bacillota > Clostridia > Eubacteriales > Oscillospiraceae > Oscillospiraceae bacterium. The sequence goes on from CP107220.1 coordinate 1,038,398, forward strand.
TTATGTTTGTGCGCCCTTTACGCCATAAAGGAGCGGATCACCGCTTCGCAATCCTTAGCGTCCATAATCTTGGGCACGGGATACAGCGGGTTACCTTCCTTCAGCGCACGCTGAACCAGAAGCGGAATATCCTCCTCTTTGATCATATCAAAGGTACTGGGAATATTCATATTCTCGTTCATCTGGCGAATGGCAGCGATAAAGGCCTTGCCCTTATCCGCCGTAGACATACCGGGTGCAGACACACCGGCAATATCCGCCAACTTGGCCAGTTGGGGATAAATGCAGTCACCATAGTAATCCAGCACATAAGGCAGGATCACTGCGTTGGCCAAGCCATGGGGTGTACCATACAGGCCGCCCAGGTTATGGGCAATGGCATGCACATAGCCCACATAAGCGTGGGTAAAGGCACGACCGGCCAAATAGGAGCCCTTAAGCATATTGCCCCTGGCTTCCAAATCCTTTCCGTCTGTGTAAGCCTTCTCCAAATTGGCGAAGATCAGCTTCACAGCCTCCTCAGCTTCTGCAATGGTCTCCTTGGTGTTGCTCTTGCCGATGTAAGCCTCAACTGCATGGGTGAGTGCGTCCATACCGGTGGTCGAAGTGATGTGCGGCGGCAAACCTACGGTCAATTCCGGGTCAAGCACCGCATACTTGGGACGAAGACAGGTATCGTTGACGGCATTCTTCTCATGGGTTTCAGGATCCGTGACAACAGCAGCAACCGTGGTCTCAGAACCGGTACCGGCAGTGGTAGGTACGGCAAACAACGGCGGTAATTTCTTGTGCACTTTCAGCTGGCCGCGCATAGCGCGCACAGACTGATTGGGCTTTACCACACGAGCAGCGGCAACCTTAGCGCAGTCCATCGCAGAACCGCCGCCAAAAGCAATGACGCCCTCGCAGCCGTTTTTGACATACATGTCCTTACACTCCTCAATGCAGGGGATCGTAGGATTCGGGCGCACGCCGTCAAATACCACATAGGCAATGCCGACCTCGTCCAATTTCGCAAACAGCGGATCCAACAGATGCAGTGCGATCAAACCCTTGTCGGTTACCACCAGCACCTTTTTTACGCCCTTGCTCTTAATCAGCTCAGGCAGGCGCAGTACGGAACCGGCACCCTCCAACAGCTGGGGTGCGGACCAGTCCATAAAACACATGGCTACCTTAAAAACGCGCTGATAAATTCTGTACCAGCACTTTTTAAGTGTCCAAAGCATAAACTTTACCTCCTTTACAAAAAATTTCAATTCCATTGTACCGAATTCGCCGCCGTATTGCAAGCCATTTTGCAAAAATTCCCTTTCATTTTCAATTTTAATATGCTAAGATATGCATAATGAAGCACACGGAAAGGGGCAACACCCACATGGCAAAGAAACAACTTATCTTCTGCGGCAGCAGCGAGACCTTTCTCGACAAAGCGCTCACCGCAGACAGCAATGCGGACAACGGCGGCAACGCCTTTCGTATTCCCAGTTTAGTTAACGCCGACGGCACCCTGATCGCCGCTATCGACCGCGCCTCCTGCGGGGCGGACTGGGGTTATATTGAGCTGGCTGTACGCCGCAGTGAAGACGGCGGCAAAACCTGGTCGCCCATTGAAACCATTGCCGCTCCCCCGGCAAGGGAGACCAAGATCAGCGCCGACTGCTATGCCTCCGCTTTTTACATTGATCCCTGTATGGCGGTGGCACCAAACGGCGATGTGATCCTGCTGGCGGATTTTTGGCCGGAGTGCAAGGGACTGCACAATCAGCATCTGCTGGATAAGCACAAGGTGCCCTACGCCCAACTCAACGGTAGAATGCGGCCGCTGATCTATGACCGGGACGGCAATTTTTACTACATAGAAGAAAGCGGCGCGGTGCTGGACAGTCAAAAGCAGCCCACCCCCTATCGCCTGGGCAGCGGCTTTGGCGATCTTTATAAAGGCGACGAATATGTGGGCAACATTTACTTAAACGGCGCAGTTGGCAAGAACGAAGCCGGAGCGGTCACCACCTTCGGTGCGCCGCTAAAGGCACCCAAGCGTTGCTATGTATTTATGCTGCGCAGCAATGACCGGGGCAAAACCTGGAGCGACCCGGTGGATATTACCAATATGGTACTCCATGAAACGGATGGCACCTTCCTGGGCGTAGCACCCGGTGCGGGCATTACCACCACAGACGGGCGGATCATTATGCCCTTGTATGTGGACCGCAAAAGCACCGTCTCCATTTACAGTGTTGACAACGGTGACACCTGGCACCGCATGACCTCCCAGCCCTATGCGGAGAATACGGACGAGTGGCAAATGGTGGAAGCGCCGGACGGCAGTATTGTGGGCTTCGGACGGCAAAAGCGCTTCGGAAAGACCCCTATGTCCATTTCTGCCAACAAGGGAAAAAGCTGGAGCAAATGCGGCAAAACCGGGCTGTACGCCCCCAAGTGCCAAAAAAGCGTGATCGCTGTCGGAGACACCGTCTTTTGCAGCCATCCCTCCGGGCACACCCGTGAAAACGGTATGCTCTCCGTAGGCAAACTGCGGCGCAAAAAAGGCGGCTACACCCATGTGGACTGGGTGCGCCATGTGCCTATCAACCAGGGCTTTTTTGCCTACTCCTGCCTGGCGCAAATAGACGCGCACACCCTGGGCGTACTCTACGAGGACCGACCCTCCAGCCATATTCAGTTTCAAACCTTTGAACTGGCGGAACTGACGGGTTAACTGCATAAGCATAAAACAAGCTGTACGACGCTTTGCCGTACAGCTCTATTTTTTATTCTTCAATTTTAATCACAAATTTAATCACAAAACGGTCTGTTTTACGCAGACTTAAAGGTTAGTTTCAATTTATCGGCGATCATGGCGATAAACTCGCTGTTGGTGGGCTTGCCCCGCTGGGATTGAATGGTATAGCCGAAATAAGATGACAGTACATCCACATCGCCCCGATCCCAGGCCACCTCAATGGCGTGGCGGATTGCCCGCTCCACCCGAGAGGCAGTGGTGCCGTGCATCTTGGCTACCGTAGGATACAGCAGCTTTGTCACGCTGCTCATCATCTCCGGGTCCTCCACGGACAGCTTGATGGCCGAGCGCAGGTACTGATAGCCCTTAATGTGGGCAGGTACGCCGATCTGGCGCATAATGTCCGAAATAATCAAATCCAAATCCGCACCCTGCACATCGGCGGAACGGGGGTTCTTGCTCTTCGCCTTCCACTGGGACAGTCGACTGATTCGATGCGCCACCGACTGGGGCCGTACCGGCTTGATGAGCATGTAGTCCGCACCTGCTCGAATCATCTGCTCCTCAAACTCCGGCGTGTCCATAGAGGACAACAGCAGCACCAGCGGCTTCTCTGCCATGGGCTCCATGTGTTCCAGCACTTCCATGGCGTCTGCGCCGCTCATAAACACATCCATCACCACCACATCAAAGTGCTGCGTGTCCAGCAGCGAGATCACCCGGTTGCCGTCCTTTTGGGTCAGCACGCAGTCAAACCCGCCGGCTTTCAATTCTTTTTGGCAGGCCTTGCCAAAAGCCGCCGAATCGTCTGCAATCAATACTCTTATCATTTCTTTCATAGTGAAACCTCCTTCTTGTTTCTGTCATATCTTACCATTTTCGGAGGCGTTTTGCAATACTTTTTCACTACTTTTTGTGATATTTTTTCACCTTGTGCCTTTCGCGACAGCATCCGACGCAGCTAACATACTTTCTGCAAAAATTGCATACCCACGCCGGGGGCTATCCACGATCACATGGGTCAGGGCACCTACCAGCCGCCCGTTTTGCAGAATTGGAGAACCGCTCATGCCCTGCACAATGCCGCCTGTCTTGGCCAGCAGCGCCGGGTCCGTTACCCGCACAATCATATTCTTTTCGCCGCTGCCGCCCCGGTAGCTGATATGAATGATCTTTGCCTTATACAATCGGGGTGTGTTGTCGCCGTCCACGGTGGTAAGCACCTGGCAGTCTCCGTTCTCTACCTGCTGCGCAGTCGCTACCGGATAGGTTCGCATGCCTTTCAAAGAGCAGCTGTATCGACCGAACACGCCGGCGTTGTCATTTTCTGTCAGTGCGCCCAATGGCTGCTGCAAAAAATCACAGCAAATGGAACCGGTGCTGCCCGCCTTGCTTTTATAAATTTTGGTGACTTTGGCTGCAACCGCCTCGCCCCGTAAAATAGGCATAATCTCACCGGTGTCCACATCGGTAATGGGATGACCCAGCGCCGCCATTACACCGGTCTGCGGGTCATAGTAAGTCACCGTACCGATTCCGGCAGTGGAGTCACGCACCCATACCCCTGCCTTCCAGCACCCGTCCGCTTTGGAATACACCGGAGTTAACGAAAACGTCTTATATTTTCCGTCCCGCTTCACCTGCACGGATACGGCACCGCCGGAGCGAGAAAACAGTGCAGCCACATCTTCTGAAGCGCTAACCTTTTTGCCGTCTATCGCTACAATCAAGTCACCGCTTTGTATACCGGCCTTGGCGGCAGGATTCATTGCCTTTCCGTCCACCTGCACATCCCGGGTACCCACCACCAGCACCCCGTCTGTATAGATTTTAATTCCGAAGGCACTGCCGCTGACCGCCACCTGCCGCGGCGCCGTTTTTTGCAGCGCCACAGTCTTTACCGGCACCGCGTTCAACAGGCGCACCTCTTTTTGCGTCCCGGAGACGGCCGTCTCCTGCCGGGCGTCCACCACTCCGGTACGCCCGCCGCTGACGGTAAACAAGCCGCCAAAGTAAGCTGCATCTCCGCCGCCGGTACGCACCGTGTCCGGCAAAGCCCAACAGCCAAAGCCAACCAAGCCGTAGATCACCGCAAGCACCACGGCCAATACTGCCGTAGCTGCACGCACACACTTTTTCATTTTATCACCCATTTTAGTATGCGATAAAAGTGCCAAAACTGCCGTGAAAAATAATGGCAGCAAATAAAAAAACACCGTCGGGCAAGCACGCACCGACGGTGTTTTTTACAATTTTGTAAGATAAAGTTAAATAGACACTTCCAAAGCGGTCTGATACAGCTCAGGGTCAATATGTTTTTCCATATTCAGAGCCTCAAAAATATCATAATCTACGATTTTGTCCTGATGAATGGCCACCACGCGATTGCCAATGCCCTTCATCAACAGGTTCTTTACCGCATAGTTGCCCATTTGGGTTGCCAACACACGGTCGCGAGCAGTGGGTGAACCGCCACGCTGCACATGACCCAGCACACAGGCACGAGACTCCACGCCGGTCTTAGCCTGGATCTCCTTGGCCAACTCGTTCACATTGATCCCAACACCCTCGGCCACAATGATCAAAAAGTGCTTTTTGTCCGTGCGCAGGGTGCGCTTCATCCGCTCAATTACATCCTTTTGAATATCAAATTCGATCTCCGGAATCAGAATTGCGGTAGCGCCTACGGCAATGCCGGCGTTCAGCGCCAAATAACCGGCACGACGCCCCATCACCTCAACCACCATGCAGCGGTCGTGGCTCTCGGCTGTATCGCGAATGCGATCCACCATCTCCATAATGGTGTTCATACAGGTATCATACCCAATGGTATAGTCACAGCAAGCAATATCGTTATCGATGGTGCCGGGCAGACCCACACAGGGAATACCTCTCTGGGACAGATCACGGGCCCCACGGAAAGAACCGTCGCCGCCGATGACCACTACGCCCTCAATGCCGTTCTCACGGCAAACGCGGATGGCCTTGCGCATACCCTCTTCCGTAGCGAACTCCACGCTGCGGGCAGAATAGAGCTTGGTGCCGCCCCGATGAATAATATCCGAAACAGAACGCAGATCCATCTCCACAAAATCGCCGTTGATCAAACCGTTATAGCCACGAACCACGCCTAACACGCGAATCCCGTTTTCACAAGCGGTACGCACCACAGCGCGCACAGCGGCATTCATGCCGGGAGAGTCGCCACCACTGGTCAAAACTGCTATTGTCTTCATGCCTTTCAGCCTCCACATCAAATTACATTCAAACCACATTGTACTAATTTGGCAGAAAAAAGTCAAGATGCCCTTTCCAATTCTAGGCAAAAGCGGTAAAACTTCGTCATAATAGCAAAATTTTTGTCTGCTATCACTGTGCAATATAGACAACATTATCATGCCCTAAAATGCGTTTCAATTCTGCCAGCATGGTAGGATTGACCGACACAAAGTCCTGCTGCGGGGCACGCACATAGCGTCCGGTGTCCTTATAGTAGTACCACAGCGGCTCCGGTCCGTCAAAAATGGAAGTCACCACCTGCGCTTTGTGTAGCCTGGGGTCTGTTTGGCTGTCTAACCGCAAAAACAGTCCCCGGTGCTTGTGGCGCTTCTCCTCTGCCGGGAGTACCGCCGCGTGTGCCGTCAACGGCAGTGTTTGCGCCGTAGGTGGTCCGTCAATGGTGTTCGCCAAAATCTTGGCGTCCTTTTCCTCCTCCAGAGACAGAGCGCCGGTCACGGTGATCACCTTGCCCTCGGCAATGAAACGGGCATACCGGGTGAGCACCTTGGGAAACACCAGCACCTCCATACTGCCCAGCGAGTCGCTGAGCTGTACGAAAGCCATACTCTCCCCGGCGCGGGTCTTTTTCATAGTAATACCGGTTACACTGCCGCATAAGGTCACCGTTTGGCCGTCCTTGTAGGGGCCGTCCGGTGCCAGCAGCTGTGCTGTGCGGGGATAGCCCAAATGGTCCAGAACCCGATCGTATTTATCCATGGGGTGGCCGGACAGGAACAGACCGGTCATTTCCTTTTCCATCTTCAGGCACTCATTCTTTGGGAACTCCTCCACCTGGGGCAAATCGAATTCAAAGCCAAAATCCTGCCCGCCGGACAACTCAAAGAAACCCACCTGCCCGTAACGCAAACTGTTTTTATATTCGTCCAAATTACTGACGATGGCCGGCAGCGCCTGAAGCATCTGGCGACGGTTCGCCCCCAAGTGATCCAGCGCACCGCAGCGGATCAAACTTTCTACCGCGCGGCGGTTAAAATGCTTGTCGCATAGCCTGCGGCAAAAATCAAAAATGCTCTCGAAGGCGCCGTTTTCCCGCTCGGAGATAATATCGTTGATAAACTCTTTGCCCAAATTTTTAATGCCTAAAAGGCCATAGTGAATCACTTTGCCCTCTGCGGTAAAGCCCTTCATAGAGGTGTTCACATCCGGCGGCGCCAGCTGCAAGCCCATACGCTTGCACTCGGCAATATAGGACGCCACCTTGTTGCTGCGATCCAGCACAGAGGTAAGCAGCGCTGCCATAAACTGCGCCGGGGCGTGCACCTTCAAATACGCAGTGCGATAAGCCACCAAGGCATAGCAGGCGGCATGGGATTTATTAAAGGCATAGCTGGCAAATCCCGCCATATCGTCAAAGATGGCGTTAGCTGCCGCCTCCTCCACACCGTTTGCCACAGCGCCGGTGACAAAGTGGGTGCGCTCCCGCTCCATCACATCGTGCTTTTTCTTGCTCATGGCACGGCGCACCACATCCGCCTGGCCGTAGCTATACCCTGCCAGTGCCCGAAAGATCTGCATGACTTGCTCTTGGTAGACGATAAAGCCGTAAGTATTCTCCAAGATCGGCTTTAACAGCGGGGTTTTGTACCGCACCTTGGAGGGATCGTTGGCGCAGGCCACATAGCCGTCAATCTGGTCCGCGGGACCGGGTCGGTACAGCGAAGTGGCAGCGATCAGGTGTTCCAAGCAAGTGGGGCGCAGCTTTTGCAGCATTTCTTTCATGCCGGCGGACTCAAACTGAAAAATCCCCTCCGTCTTGCCGGCGGCAAACAGCTTGTACACCGCCGGATCGTTAATATCAATCGTATTGATGTCTATATCTGCCGCCCGGGCTGCATCGTGGATCACCGTTAAGGTGCGCAGACCCAGGAAGTCCATTTTCAGCAGACCCAGTTCTTCCAGAGTGGTCATAATATACTGGGTTACCACCACATTATCATTGGTGGCCAAAGGCACATAACTGGCCACCGGGTCCCGGGTGATCACCACACCGGCGGCGTGGGTAGAGGCATTGCGGGGCATACCCTCGATTTGGCGGGCAGTATCCAACAGCTCCTGCACCTTGGGGTCCTCTGCCATCAGCTTGCGTAAAGGCGCTGATTTTTTAATAGCTTGATCCAGGCTGATATGCAGGTCCCGAGGCACCAGCTTTGCCACCGCATCCACAGCAGCATAAGGCATACCCATCACCCGACCCACATCGCGAATGGCCGCACGGGCCGCCAGGGTGCCGAAGGTGACGATCTGTGCCACATGGTCCGCGCCGTATTTGCGGGTCACATAGTCGATCACCTCTTGCCGCCGTTCATAGCAAAAGTCAATATCAAAGTCCGGCATAGACACCCGCTCCGGGTTCAAAAACCGCTCAAACAGCAGGTCGTACTTCATGGGGTCAATATCTGTAATGCCGATACAATAGGCGGCAATGGACCCGGCGCCGGAGCCACGCCCCGGTCCCACCGGTATGCCCTGATCCTTGGCGTACTGCACAAAATCCACCACGATCAGGTAATAGTCCGTGTAACCCATCTTCTGTATGGTGTTCAGCTCATACTCCAGCCGTTCTGCATAGGCCTTGGGCGGGTGTTGGCCGTAGCGGCGCACCATACCCTCCCGGCACAGCTTTTGGAAATAAGCGTAGTGATCCATACCGCCGGGGGTCTCATAATACGGCAGCTTGGTGTTACCAAATTCAAAATCAAAGTTGCAGCGCCGGGCGATCTTCTCCGTATTCTCCAGCGCCTGGGGCACGGCAGCAAAGGTCTCTGCCATCTCCTCCTCACTTTTAAGGTAGAACTGATCCGAGTGGAACTCCAGCCCGGTGTCCTCCCCCAGCACATGGTTGGTGGCAATGCAGATCAGCACCTGCTGAATTTTGGCATCCTCCCGGCGCACATAGTGCACATCGTTGGTGGCTACCAAGGGAATACCGGTTTCCCGGCTCAGGCGCAGCAGTCCGGCGTTTACCGTCTGCTGTTCCGGAATACCGTGATCTTGCAATTCCAAATAGTAATGTTCCGAACCAAACAGGTCGCTGTACCACAGGGCGGTCTCCTTCGCCTTGTCATAATCCCGCTCCAACAGTGCCTGGGGAATTTCCCCGGCCAGGCAGGCAGACAAGCAAATCAGGCCTTGATGGTGCTTTTGCAGCAGATCTCGGTCAATGCGCGGCTTAAAATAAAAGCCCTCCGTATAGCCCTTAGACACCATAGCGATCAGGTTTTTATAACCCTCTTCGTTCTCACACAGCAGAACCAGGTGATTATAAGCCTTATCCTGTACCCGCTCCCGATCGTACCGGGTGCGGGGCGCCACATACACTTCGCAGCCGATAATGGGGCGTACCCCCTGCCGCTTGCATGCCTTATAAAAATCAACAGCCCCATACATATTACCGTGATCCGTAATCGCAAGGGACTGCATTCCAAGCGCCTTTGCACGGCTCACCAAATCGTCCAGACGGCAAGCGCCGTCCAGCAGACTAAACTCCGTATGCACATGCAAATGCGTAAACATCATTCAATTTCCTTTTTCTTTGCGTAGTAAATTACACGTTCTCGTCCAAAGCCGCAGCAATATCTACAATGCGCCGCAGCCGGTGATTGACCCCGCTGCGAGACAAAGCGCTCATCTCTGCCAGTTCGCTTAAAGAGCTGTCCGGGTTTTCCTCGCGCAGGATCGCCATGGCGTGCAAATCCTCGCTGAGATACTCCAGCCCACGCAGGCGCCGAATTTTCTCAATGGCGTCCAGCTGCACCCGTACCGCTTGGACCATACGTTCAATATTGGCAGTCTCACAGTTGGCCTTACGATTGGCGGAATTGCGAATGTCTTTGACAATCTTTACATTCATCATCTCAAACATTGCGCCGGAAGCGCCCATCAGGTACAGGCAGTCCTCAATGGCCTCGCTGCCCTTAAAGTACAAGATATGGTATCCCTTACGGTTCGTTAGGCCGGGCTTTAATTCCTTTTCCTCTAACATGGTCACAAAGCTGGCAGCCAAATTCTGATACGGCACGGTAAATTCCAAATGGTAGTCACTCTTAGGACTGGACACCGTGCCACAGGATAAAAATGCCCCGGCGATAAACGCATTCTGACAATTCTCACAGTCAAAGTTGGCGTAATTCACCCGCAGGCTGCCGGCACCCTGGTGGGCAAAGGTCTTCAGTATCTTGGCACAGTCACTGCCGTCCGTTACGCTGACGGTAAAACTGCGTCGCCCGGGAGACGGCACCACCGCCGCCTCTACCCGGCAAATTTCCGCCAGCAGTACACTATATTTCTCTGCAATGCGGGGGTTCTCCGTTTGCAGCGCCACCTGGCGGGAGGAAAAACTTTTGCCGAAAAGGCACATTCCGTAAAGGAATGCTTTTCGGCAGCAGGGTTCTGTATATTGGGCGTCAATCAGTTCGCCCTTCACGGTTTGAGAAAAGGACATTTGCGTCAACCTCGGTTAATATCCCGATGATGGACGGTCACATTGTCCCACCGTGATTCAAAATGATCTTTCAGCGCCTCGGCAATCGCCACGCTGCGATGATTGCCGCCGGTGCAGCCAATGGCAAAGACGATCTGGCTCTTGCCCTCTCGGATATACAGCGGGTTCAGGAAATCCAAAAGGCCGATGAGCTTTTGCAACAGCTCCTCCGACTCTTTAAAGGAGAACACATAGTCCTTCACTTCCTTATCGAGACCGGTTTTGCTGCGCAGCGCCTCTACCCAGTAGGGGTTTGGCAGGCAGCGCACATCAATGACAAAATCCGCTTCACTGGGAATACCGTGCTTAAATCCAAAGGACATCACATGAATGTTCATCATATCCTTATCGCTGCCCAGAAGGATCTGGGCCAAGCGCGTACGCAGCTGATTGGGCGCTGCGTCCGATGTGTCAATCACATGATCCGCCCGCAGCCGCAGGGGCGCCAAAATCTCTTTTTCATAAGCCAGTGCAGCGGCAATATCCCCGTTAAAGCGATCTGCATAGGGGTGCTTGCGGCGGGTAAGCTTGTAACGCTTCAAAGCCACCGGGGTCTTAATATCCAAATAAACAATCTTCACATCATAGCCGTAATTGGACTTGGCGTCGTTCACGCTCTTAATGAAGTCCTCAAACACTTCACTGGAGCGCACATCCACCACAATGGCTACTTTACGATACTCCTCCCGATTGGCAATCAAGCCGATAAAGGTGGGTAGCAGCACCGGAGGCATATTATCAATGCAGTAGTAGCCCACATCTTCCAAAAAGCCCATTGCGCTGGATTTACCGGCACCACTGACGCCGGTTATAATGATCAGTTCCTTGTTTGCAAATTCCATTAACTTTTACTTACTCCGTTACTCGTATTTCCATTTCCAGCTCTACACCGGTCTCCGCCAGCACCTTTTCTCTGCACTGCCGGCAAAGGGCCAGCACATCGGCACAGGTGGCACCGCCTGTATTAATCACAAAGCCGGCGTGCTTCTCGCTGACCCGGGCACCACCCACACTTGTACCTCGCAGACCGCATTGGTCAATGAGCGCACCGGCAAAGTGGCCGGGCGGGCGTTTAAAAGTAGAGCCTGCACTGGGGTATTCGATAGGCTGCTTTTCCCTTCTGCGGCCGATCAGATCGTCCATCTTGGCTTTGATCTCCGCCGGATCGCCAGGCTGCAAGCGCAGCTCCAACCCGGTAATAATGCAGCCGTTGCCATAATACGCGCTGTGGCGATAGGACAGGTGCAGGTCCTCCCCTGCCAGCTGACCCGATTTGCCGTCTTGATCAATATGGGTGCAGCGCACCAGCACATCCTTCATCTCACCACCGTAGGCACCGGCGTTCATAAAGGCCGCGCCTCCGCAGGAGCCGGGAATGCCGTAGGCAAATTCCAGCCCCGTCAGGCTGTGCTCCAGCGCTGTGCGACACACCTTCATCAGCGACGCACCGGCCTGGGCAAAAATGGTATTGCCCTTTACCGTTACGGCAGAAAAGTGCTTATCCATCACCAGCACCGCCGCGTCAATGCCCTTGTCTGCCACCAGCAAATTAGAGCCGTTGCCAATGGTCAAGAGTCGCACGCCGTTTGCCCGGGCACACTGCACCAGCGCCGTGATCTGTTCTTCCGTCTCCGGGAACAGCAGCACCCGCGCCGGGCCGCCGATCTTAAAGGTGGTGTGCAGGCGCATAGGTTCGTTTTCCAAATAATCACAGCCCATTTCTCGGGCTGCCGCAAGGAGTTCTCTCACGCCATCACCCTGCATTATTTCACCTGGTACAGCAGCGCCGCGCCGATGATACCGGCGTTATTGCCCAGCTGTGCCTTTACAATCTGGGTTTGAATTTTGCTGTGAATGCTGTAACGCTCTGCCTGCACATAGCGGCGCAGGGGCTCCATTAAAGTATCGCCCTCGTTGCAGATACCGCCGCCGATGCAGATGATCTCAGGCTGCAAGGCGTTGACCAAATTGATCAGCCCGCAAGACACATACTTGATATAGTTATTCACCACTTCAATACCGGCAATATCGCCAAGGCGCATGGCGTCAAACGCAGTCTTGCCATTGACACCGCCCTCTTCCTCAGCCAGGCGGTGCATAATGGAGTCCGGGTAATCGTCCATAGCACGCTTGGTCTGGCGGATCAGCGCCGTGGCGGAAGCATAAGCCTCCCAGCAGCCCTTACGACCGCAGGAGCACTGCTCGCCGTCTACCATAATCACCATGTGGCCGCACTCGCCACCGGCGCAGTTGACACCGTTGACGATCTTGCCGTCCAAAATGATGCCGCTGCCTACGCCGGTGCCCAGGGTCACAGCCACAAAATTCTTAGACCCGTTGCCGCAACCGGCAAACGCCTCACCCAGTGCGGCGCAGTTGGCGTCATTCTCTACAAATACATTGTCGACCCCCAGGCGCTCCCGAAGCATTTCCCGGGCAGGCACATTGTTAAAGGCCAGGTTGTTGGCAAACTCAATCACGCCGTCTGCATTGCAGGTACCGGGAGAGCCCATACCTACGGCCACCAGGTCACTCATGGTGAGCTTGGCCTCCCGCACGGCCTCGCGGCACACCTTCTCCACATCGTCAAAAATGGCGTTGGCAGGGCGCGGCGCATTCGTCTTGGTTTTTGCAGTAGAGATAATATTATATTGATCGTCCACCACGGAGGCAACAATATTCGTGCCCCCCAAGTCAATTCCTAAGCTGTACATATCTTTTATCCTCCGTTATGAATTCTTCCAAATCTCCAGTTCTTTATCCTCCGGCTCGATCTCTTCCATCCCAAGACCGGCCATCAACTCTTTGGCAGCGTTATAGCCCATTTTCTTTTGGCGGTTGTTCATGGCCGCCGTTTCTACGATCACCGCCAGGTTCCGCCCGGGGGTGATGGGTACGGTAATCACCGGCACCTGAATATCCAAAATACGGGTGTACTCATTGTCCAGTCCCAGCCGATCATACGCCTTGGTGGAATCCCAAGCCTCCAGCTGAATGACCATATCAATTTTCTCCGTATTCTTAACAGCACCCATACCGAAGATCCGACGCGCATTGATAATGCCAATGCCTCGCAGCTCCACAAAGTGGCGAATGTTGCTGGGAGACGCGCCTATCAACGTTTTGTCGCTGACCTTGCGAATTTCCACCGCGTCATCGGCGATCAGTCGGTGCCCGCGCTTGATCAACTCTACGGCCGCCTCGCTTTTACCCGCGCCGCTCTCACCGGTAATGAGTACACCTTCGCCGTACACCTCCACCAGCACGCCGTGGCGTGTGATCCGAGGGGCCAGTTCTGCATTCAAATAAGCGATTAAAGTTGCCAGGAAGGGCGAGGTCTCTTCTTGGGTGCGCAACAGCGGCACCTGGTGCGCCTTACACTCCTCAACGAAATAATCCGGAATGTCCAGCCCTCGAGTCACCACAGCCGCAGCCGGGTGCAGTGCCAACCAATATTGGAGTGCCCGGCGCCGTTTTTCCGGCTCCATATTCAGCAAAAAGCCAAACTCCGTCCACCCTAAGATCTGAACCCGATCGGCATCGAAATAATCCGTATAGCCGGTCATCACGATCCCCGGCCGGTTGACCTCATTGGTGGTAATCAAGATCTCATCCGCCGGCTTTGGCAAATAGATGATTTCCAAATTATGCGCCGTTATGATCTTCTCCAGCGATACAGAATAGCTCTGGGTCATTTTTCTCCCCCTCCCATAGGTATTTATACATATATCATTATATAGAAAGGTGGCCGGGATAGCAAGCCTTTTTTGCCGCTTTTCCAAATTCTTAGGCCGTAACGCGGGATTTAGCCGCAGGGCATAAACAAACTGTAAAATTCGCTGCCCGGCAATTTACATTCAGGCAAAATTGTGCTATAATGCCCAAAAATCCTTATGATTTGCAAAAGCAGGTGAAAACTTGAACGATAAATTAAAAATTGCCATCGGCACAGATGCATTCCCACCCACCACGGACGGGATCAGCAATGTGGCCCAAAGCTATGCGGAGAAGATCAATCAAGGTCTTGGTGAGGCTGTGATCGTCACCCCAAAGAATCCGAATCAGCAGGACTATAAATATCCGTATGAGATCTTCCGCTATAAAAGCTGGTGGGTTCCCACCAAAGAAGGATACAGCGTCGGGTGGCCATTTAAGCCGGAGCTGCACCAAGCCATTATTGACCGGCATTTTGATCTGTTGCACTCCCACTGTCCCCTGGCCACCAGCTACTACTTTAAGCGGGTAGCACAGTTGCACCCCATTCCTACGGTACTCACTTATCACACCAAGTATGAGTATGACTTCGACCGGTGCATTCCCGGCAAACCAGCCAAGGACTTCGCCTATAATTTTATGCTAAAGAACATCAGTGCCGCCGATGAAGTATGGGTCACCAGCGAGGGCACGGTAGAGAGTTTGCGCCGCTTTGGCTACCAAGGCGATTATGTGGTGATGCCCAACGGCTGCGATATGCCCAAGGTAGATGTGTCCCAATCCCAAATGGATATAATCCGCCGCAAGCATAATATTCCTGACGGTGTACCGGTGTTTATCTATGTAGGCCGTATGATTTGGTACAAGAACATTCGTTTAATTTTAGACGCCTGCAAGATTTTGAAAGAGCGTGGCGAGGATTTTCGTTTGCTGATGGTAGGCTTCGGCGCCAACGAGAACGCCATACAAAAGTATTTTCGCAAACTGGGTCTGACGGACAAAATCATCTACACCGGCAAGGTGCTGGATCGGGCAGAAATTCAGGGCTATTACGGCATTTCCGATTTGCTGCTGTTCCCCTCTGTATTTGACACCAACGGCTTAGTTGTTCGTGAGGCAGCCTCCTGCGGCACCCCCAGTCTGCTGGTGGCCGGCAGCTGCGCCGCCGAGGGCATTGCCGACGATCACAATGGTTTTCTTTGCCTGGAGAGCGCCCACAGCATTGCAGTGCGCCTGCAACAGATCATGCACCATAAAGATTATCTCCACCGCGTGGGCAAGGCCGCCCAGGAGGAAATCTATATCAGCTGGGACGACGCTGTGCGCCGCGCCTACGATCGCTACCATATTGTGATCGACAACTTCAAATCCAGGCAATAAAGGATAATAAAAAAAACACCGGCGGTGGGCCTTTCGGTCCGCCGCCGGCTTTTTTGCTGCCATTGTTCGTGGGTACTGTTGTATATCAAAGAAAGGGGAAAATCCAACAGCAGCGTCTATCTGCGCCCGAGGGCGTAAACGGTTATTCCAGTTCAATTCTGTGGCTCGTGGGGGTGTCCTCCGCCTTTTTCGGCAAGGTCAAGGTCAGCACGCCGTCCTTGTAGCCGCCCTTAATACCCTCAGTATCTACACCGCTTACATCGAAGCTGCGGCTGTAAGTGCCATAAGAACGCTCAGAGCGAATGTACTTGCCTTTTTTGTCTTTCTCCTCATAGTCGGAGTGGCGCTGCGCACTGACGGTCATCCGATCGCCGTTAATGTCCACATGAATATCTTTCTTATCAAATCCGGGCAAGTCCGCTTCCAATCTGTAAGCGTCACCCTCATCGGTAATATCCGTCTTAAAGGCAGACTGACTATCGTTACTGAAGAACACACCAAAGGGGTCCTCAAAAAAGTGGCGCTCAAAGTTATCCATCTCTCTAAAGGGATCATAAGCGGTCATTGCATGATTATTTCTACGATTCAGCATATCTGTTACCTCCAAAATGAAATTCAAACTGTTGCTAACTTTATATGCAGATTCGGTAAGATTAAGTTGCCGACTGCGCTTGGTTGCTACCCATGGGTACCAACTCCTTTCTGATTCTAACGCACGGTTTGCATTGCTCTTTCTTTTGTTCCTCCCTTGGAACAATTCTTACTATAGACCCCATTTATGAATAATGTGTGAACAAAAGATAAACAATTAGCACTCTTTTTGCAAGAGTGCTAATATGTGCCACTTATTACATTTTTCAGTGCTTTATCCTCTGCGCAGCAGCTTTTTGGCACAGGCAACCGCCTTTTGTTTTACACTTTTGCCATAGAACAGGCAATATTTGTCCGCCGCCCGCCGGTAGTCTAAATCACCTTGCCGTTTTTCAAATTCTGCAAAGAACGCAGCCCGTGCTTTCGGCTCCGTAGCAGAATGCAGCGCACTGGGGTTCCCGGCTAAGGCCGACTCCAACGGTTCTGCTTTCAGTAGTAGATCCGATCGGATCTGCGCCAAGGCTTGTTTCCCGGCGGCGCTGTGCACCAGCACCAGTGAGGTGCCCTTATCGTCAAACATGGTGGAGTCCACATTTTGGATTCCCCAAAAGTCCGCCAAGGTCAGATCCGACACGCGGCTTGCACCTTTTGCCGGGCAATGATAACAGGACGGGCGCAGGATCACATCGGAAAGAAACAGCCGCATATACGGATCCTGCCTGTACGGGTGTGCCGTACCGTTCAGTTGCACGGAATACTGCTGCCAGCCGGTGCATTTGTCGCGAAAAAACAAGGGCATCTGCGCATCGATGGCCTTGGCATAAGCCTGCCATACCGCTTCCGACGGCACGCCGTGGCAAATCACATCTACCGTCAACAGTCCCGGCTTTGGTCCGCCTAAATAGCCCAGCAGTCCTTGCACCTGGCAGCCGGTGCCGGAGAACAGCACTTTCCTGCCCTGTTCCAAATCCAGTTGTACTCCAGTAAAGCAATCCCCCATACGGCTTTGCACATATTTGCTGCCCATCAGACGGGGCAGATCCTCTGTATGCGTTATGCGCAGATGGTGCACCGTCAGATCCGGCTCCATTGCCGCACCGTAGACTACGCCGCACTGCTCCAACACTTTCTCCGCCAAAAGGGAGAATACACCACCGGAGGAGCTTTGTGTCCGCTGTCGGTCTTGCCGAGAAATGGCGGCATAACAAAGGGGTTCCTTATCATCCACCGGCAACGACTTTTGTGCCGGGCAAACCCGGTTGCAGCGGTCACAGCTTATACAAACCGTTTCCTCTGCCACAGGGTAGAAAAATCCCTCTTTGTCCCGCTCTATATGCAAACAGCTTTTGGGGCATGCAGCCACACAAGCGGTACAGCCGGTGCACCGCACTTTCGGCGTATTCAGCAACCGGACCACCTCCGCAGCACAGGCACCTTACCCTTGGTCAGCCGGTTCAGCAACCCGGCAAAATAGGCGAATTCATCTGTTTTTCGATACGCGATCAGGAACACACCATTGGGCAGCACGGCACACACAAGCAGCCGTAAAATCATAGTCACAATCAGCGACGGCAGCGTGATAAAATGACAAACGCCAACGCACGCGCCGCAGCAAACCGCCGCCAGTGCCACATAGCGCAGGGTGCGGCCCACATAAGGCTTCCAACTGCAATGGAACACCACAGTAAACAAATTATGGGTCAGCCATGGCATACCCACCACCAACATGGCAATGATGGTGGAGATTAAAATACCGTAAAGCCCCCAAAACTGCACCAAGATCAGATTCACCACCAGGTTCACCAGGGAGCAGATCAGTGGGCGCCAGCGGTCCTCGTGCCACATGCCCGCTGCGTCTTTGTACAAATTCAGCAGATTATTGATCTGGCGAATGATGAAGTAGGCACAGAGTATAATTACCATACCATACGGCAGCAAGTTGTCCTTGCCCACCCAAAGGGTCATAAACGGCTGATACAGGCAGGCAAAACAGCAAATGCAAAAAGCCGACAGCCAGGACAGCAGAAAAGTAAATTTCCGCAGATCCTTATAGTTTTTCTTCTCGCTTTCGGTTACCAGGCTGTTACCGATCCCCGCCAAGCTGGAACTGGTGATCAGGGTCACAAAGCCGAAAATGGTATTCATTACAAAGAAGTAGTTTTGATATTTTGCAAGCGCAGTCAGGCCTAAAAATGCGGAAATTACAAGCGTGTCCGCAGAATCGTAAACCACGCTGCCGATCTTTGAAGTAAACAGATCTTTAATCCGCTTGTTGATGATCTGCACATCTTCCTTCGGCAGCTTGCCCATGGCCTTGTACTGGGGATATAACTTGTCCACCACAATAGCGGTTACAATATTACTCACCACGCCGGACAACAACGCAACAATAATATAAGCATAATAGTCCCGCATAAAGTACAGCACCGCCAACTGCACGCCGTATTTCACCGTATTGATAACATAGCCGATCTTGTCGCCGATATCATTACGCTGATGGGCAAACAGCAGGCAGTTTTTGTACGCAAACAGCCAATAACTGACCACCGTGGTCAGCAAATTGATCAAATACAGCACATACAGATTCACATCCGGCGGCAGGTCTTTCTTCACCAACATGGGCAGCACCGGAATAATCACTAAACCGGCCACTAAGATTACAGCCCCCACAATACGGTAATAAATCTTATAGAGCCGCATCAGGGCGCAAATGCGGGTGGTGTCCTGTTCAGCAATGGGCTTGTACATACTGAAAGTCATGGCTGAACCGACGCCCAGTTCTGCCAAATTCAGCACGGACAAAATAGAGGTGAACAGACTGTTCAGCCCCACATACTCCATACCCAGCCAATAGATCATGGCCGTGCGCATTAAAAACGGAATGATTAAGTTGTAAATTCGCGTTATCGTGCCAAAAAACAAATTCCGCGCCGCGTTTTTCGTCCTGCTGTCGTTACTCATGAATCTCCAATGCGTTTTTCAAATAATCCAGTGCAAATCGCCGCTCCCGCTCCAAAACCGGCGGAACAGAAGCATAGTCTTTATAGAAAATGTGGTTCGGGTCCTCCTGCACGGAGCCGCGGCACCAATCGCCAATGCCAAGGCTGCCAAAAAGAGTATCAAGCCTGCTTCCCATATCTAAGTTGTTGTCTTCTCTAGTAAAGCTGCGAAACGGCTTGCCAAAGAGTATAGAAAACACACTGCCGTGGAACGAATCCGTCAGCATCAACCGGCAGTGATGCACCAGCCAAATAAATTCGTCCGGCGTGGTCATATAGTGCGCCAAATTTTGAGGCTCATCCACCCATTCGCTATCTAAAGCGATCCATTGCAAATCGTACTTGTCTGCAATGTTTTGAATAAACGCTTGCCGTTCTGCAGAAAGCGCACCTAAGAAATAAGTCAATAAAAATTGCTTTTTCACCTTATAGTTTGGCTTCTTTTCCAGTGCTGTCCACGCCTGTTCTGTCAGCAACATCGTCGGATCCAGCACCACAGGGACAGATCGACCGGTTAGATTCTGTATGATTTGTGCGCCCTGTGTTTCTCGAACAGAAATAGATTTAAGTGCCGATAATTCTTGTATATACTTGTCCTCTAATTCTTTTGGGATTTGATCCACCCCAATACTGGCCGCATAGGCAATCCGTTTTTGCGATTCAGCGAATGTGCCAAAATAAAAGTCCAGCGCTTCACGCACAAACCAAAAATCAGGGTTCCAAATTTGATCGGAACCAAGCACTACATAATCGCAATCACTCGCCCGGTGATAGTCCTGCCACCGCAGATGGCGTTTATCCCATTTCCCAAACTGTCGAAAGCGCCGCAGCCTATAGCCATCCCGCAATCCAAAAATGCGCTTAACTTCCTGTTTGGCCCAATGTTTTATTGAAAAGGACACTTGAAGCGGATCATTAAAAGTCACCGTATCAAAGCCAAGATTGCGCAAAACAGAATCCAGTGCATAATTCTGCAATCGATTTCCATAGTTCGCCTGGCCAACAATTGTGGCAATTCCGACCTTGTCTTTTCGTTTATTATTCATCCTCAATTAATCCTTAATGTAGATTTTTCCGTAAAAAGTAGTAGAAATGCAGCAACTTACAATACAAATGCGGAAACCGAAAATAGAACAGCCACAAGTACTTCTCCTGTCCGTCAAGCGTGATACCTGTGAGCGCCTTTTTGTTTTCTTTAACAGAATTCTTTGTTGCATCCATAAAATGATTCCATGCAGTGTGTAGAATAGATGATATTAGGTACATCATCCGCAATACGCATATCCGTCTTCCAGCCATTTGAATAAACAATGCGATAAAGCATTCCGGTTACATCTGTATGATACTCGGCAGCACAAGAAACCAACTCCGCTATCATCGTCGAATCAATCCAATCATCCGAATCAACAAAACTAATATATTGTCCAACCGCATTATCAAGGCCGACATTTCTCGCAGACGCAACGCCACCGTTTTCCTTATGAATCACGCGAATACGGCTGTCTTTCTCTGCCCAAGCGTCGCACATGGCCGGGCAGTTATCCGGTGAGCCGTCGTCTACCAAAATGATTTCTAACTCCTTGTAGATCTGGTCCACAATGCTTTACACGCACCGATCCTGGTACGGCTCCGCTGTATAGATCGGCACGATCGCCGAGTTCAACGGCGCTTCATTCATATTCAACCTCATTTGTAACAACAATCTTTCTTCTGACCCTTTTATCATTTAGAGGATCTGTTCGGTTTAATTCCAAACATAAATGCCATAGCCGGAATATGCGACAAAACCGCATTAATCAAGCTAAAGAGCAAAATAGAAGCAATCACCATCACCACAGCATTGATCCATTGCAATAGTAGTGTATTTTTAATATAAATACCCAATATGCGCAGTACATACGGATCTACTACTGTATAAAATCTTTGGTGCGCTACAAAATAAATCATAGAATTTTTACCAACGTATGCAATCCACCGCACATTTAGCCGATAGGATAACAGCACCACTGCCGCTATACCACTACAAGCCGACAGCAACATCAAAAATGGATTTCCATAGCTGTTGTGAAACATATCCACCTGCACACCGGTAAGATGATAATTCAAATATCCCAAACCTATATTTGCTAAGGAAAGCGTAATGAACAAAAGCCAGTATGTCCAACCGCCATGCAGTAATTTTACTTCGATATCAGTTCTGTAATAACGATAATTGTACCCCAATGCAAAGAAAGGCAGTGCCATCATTGCCGCATCTGCATTTATCCAGAAATTATGAATCCCGCGCTTGTAGAAAAATAAATAACAGATTGAAAAAAGTAACAATGCAAAGAACATAAGCAATGCCTTATTATATTTGACCAAACGCAAAAATATGTATGCCATCACCTGCACGCACAATAAGGCGCTCAAAAACCATATCGTATCTTTTCTTCCCATGGTCAGATATGTATATACATCTTTGCCAATATTGACACTTTGTCCGCGTACGGTCTGCACAAGCAACTTGAACAAAACAAAATAGAAGAACGCCCAACAATAGTAAGGCACGATCATTCGCTTTGCTTCATCACCTAAGAAACGATTTATCGGTTTATGGCCATTAAAAACAACGCCGGACAAAAAGAAAAATAAAGGCATATGGAAAGTGTATATTTCCGCTCTCAATGTATCCGGGATATTGAAATGTCCTAAAAACACAAGAATGATGCCAATACCCTTAGCTATATCCACCCATTTCCACTGCTCACTCTTCACAAACAATATTTCCTTTTCTATTACATAACGCAGCCTGTATTGCTTTTACAATTTCCGAATCCGCCTGCATACTGAACTTGCGGGCAAACATAGCCGGAGATTGCATAATTTCATCATAGTCTGCCATACGGAACACATACGGATGCCCCCGCTCCCAGTCGATCAGCCGCGCGCAAGCCATTTGGTCGTTATTGCAATTTGGCATATATAAGTTGGCGGCAAAGGGCGAATTCACCAACATGGTCTGCACGAACACTTCGTCCCCGCAGTAGCAATAGGCAAACAGCTGTTCAACCCGCCCCGCCTGACTGACAATATACTTAGCAAAGTCCCCGGTAATGCTAAACCAGTTGGTGCCTTTTTGTACAACCAGATTCTGTCCTTTCAGCCGATCTACACGAAACAGAACTTGCAACCGAAAAGCAATTTGTGCAAGTATCTTGGTAAAGAAATTCCGCTTTTTACGAAACAAATGATAATAGCGAATTCTTGCAGCAAAAGCCGAATTCGGCTCATTTTCGGAAAAATGTACAAACTCTTTCCCAGCATTTTTCTCAAAAAAAGCGTGAATATCATCATTAGATTTAATAGGCAGATCCACGCCGGAGATCAAATGGTAATAAGCATACGGCTGCGCCGGATCCTCCCCTGCCACTGCCGTTTGTAGAAGGAGCAGCTCTGTATTTACTAACGAAAAATCGCCCCAGGTCGCGGATATTCGGCGCGGCGTAAACCGCAACCTGGAATACTGTGTCAGCGCCTGAAAGGACTTAAAATCGAAGTCCTTGACCTTAGCATCTATATGAACATAAATATCATTTCGCGGATCATCCAAAAGTCGCACCAAGATCTCCAGCAGGTCAAATTCATTGTGCGCAATAATCATATATGCGTGCTTTTGCATACAGTCACCTACTTTTTAGGCATAGCCTTGTGATAGAGTTTGGCCGACAGGGCCAGCAACAGCATTTTTGCCTTGTCTCTCGCCCCGTACAAAGAGGAGCACCACACCGTCCATTTATACTTCAAGATTTCCGCCCGCAGACCGGGATAATACTCCAGGCACCGCCCGCTGCTGAGCATATTGTTCATCACGATCATGGCGGAATTCAGATAACCTTTCAAGCAATAGGGTTTGACCTGCTCATCGGTCTGCTCACCCATGATCTGTTTTTTCACTTCAATTATGGAGAACGCCGTCGGCCGGAACACAGAATTGGTCACAGACGCCCGGTTCACCCGATAAACATAGTAAGTGCCGGTCATATAAACCATCTTCGGCTTCTTTTGGATCACACAGTAATTGAATAAAATATCCTCGGAATATCCGGGGCGAAAGCGCATACCGTTCAGCACACTGCGCTTATACAATTTGTTCCACACGGCGCCGCTCATCAGCCCATCGTTCATAATGTCAATAACCAGTTTGTTGTACTCCGGGCAGTATGTCTGCGAATTGGTACAGATCTCTTGCATATCGCCGTCCACGTTCTCGCAATAACCACAGCGCACAACATCTGCGTTCTCCTTAACGGCGCAGGACACAAGCGCGGCAGTCATATCCGGCAAAATCCAGTCGTCGCTGTCCACAAATTGTATGTAATCACCGGTTGCCGCGTCCAGTCCCGCGTTGCGTGCTGACGAAAAGCCGCCGTTTTCTTTATGTATTACGCGAATACGATTGTCTTTCCCCGCCCAAGTGTCGCACATGGCCGGACAGTTATCCGGCGAGCCGTCGTCCACTAAAATGATTTCTAAATTTTTATAGGTCTGGTCCACAATGCTTTGCACGCATTGATCCAAATACGACTCCACCTTATAGATCGGTACGATCACGCTGACTTTTCCATAATCCATTATGCTCTCCCATTACGCAATTTGTAATACAAATTCCAGGCTTTGATCAGCAGATACAGCTGACCCGGCTTTTGCTGCTGCACAGCACGCACGGCAACCGCTACCTGTCTTGGCAAGGCACCGGGAACAGACGCCAGCAGCGCCCGCAACTCCTGATTTTGGCAAACTCGGGCACAGGACTGCCGCAGTCCCTTACGATCCAGATCACAGTCCAGTGATGCCTGATTGCGCACCCAAAGTTGCAGCAGATAAGCAGCATACATTTGATACTGGGCAAAAAGCGCCCGTTTATCTGTGTCAAAATATGTCCGCAAAATATCCAGCGGAATAAAAATTGTCTCCGTTAAATGCGGGTCAAACGCAGCTGTCATGGACTGGGCATTGTTGCGATAATGGTACAAACAGCCGTCCACATACGCCAGACTCTCAGCCGCCAGCAAACAGGGATAAGTAAACGCGGCGTCCTCACCGATCTTCACCTTCGGTGTGACCGGGTACAGGCACTGCTCCAGCAGCTCCTTTTTAAACACCTTGGACCAACAGCAGGGGTTGATACCAAAGGAATAATAAGGTGCATGGTACAGCATAGTGGGATAGATCTCCTGCGCCAACTGCGCTTTCGTATAATACGCCCGCTGCAAATGCTGGGTACTTGGCTCGTTATGGTCCGCAAAGGCATAATAGAACTCGCAAAGAGCCATATCCGGCGCATATCGGTCAATCGCCGCCGCAAAGCGGGCATACATATCCGGCTCGATCCAATCGTCGCCGTCTACAAAACCCACATAATCCCCTTTGGCCACCCGCAGACCGGCCTGCCGTGCGGACATCAAGCCGCCGTTGGGCTTATGCACCACCTGCACCCGCGCGTCCTTGCGGGCATAGGCATCACAAATGGCCGGGCAGTTGTCGGTTGATCCGTCGTCCACCAGCACAATATCCAGGTCCGTGTAAGTCTGGGCCAAAATACTGTCCACGCACTGGCGAAGATATGCTTCCACCTTATATATGGGAACAATTACGCTAATGGTCATAAACGCTCCTTAAAAATGCATCCAAATCAATGAACTTCCTACGCAAGCATACAAAAAATGCACGCAGATATAAGCAAAGTAGACAAGCAGCATGGCGCCTTGGGTACGCACACGCAGCACCATTTTCTTCTCACCGGTGTAAATAAAATTAGGCGGTTGCTTCTTCACAAAATCCGCTTGCTTTTGCATACCCACCATAAAGAGCACAGCGCCCATGATCGGCAGGATCCACCGGGCAAAGCGCAAAAAGATCAGGGAACTGAACAGACAGCCGATCATGAAAAACGCAGTGGTGGAGCAGTAGCGATAAAAGCGATAGATGGGATCTGTCTCTTTATCCCGCACAAAATAGACAGAGAAGTACCAAATCACGAGCAGCACAATTACTAAGGTGACGATATTAACCAAAAAGCCTGTACTTGTATTTAGTCGTACTGCTTCTGTATTATTTTCAGACTTTTCAGCAATAGAAAGTATGAATTCATTGTCTGATTTTTCAGCAATAAATTGGATAAACGCACCACCAACAGCCAGTCCCAAGATCATAACCACATTGATAAACTTGCTGTTAAACTTCATGGTCAATAAGGTCAACAACACCAACGCCACCGGCAAAATCGGTGAGGAATGGAGCAGACACGCCGCCACATAACCAAACAGGCACAGGATGATATTGCGCTTTTCTGCCAAATGATAATAAGCGCAGGCGATCACAATGGCAAAGGCCAGTCCGTTACGAATGCCGGACGCTGTATCATAAAACCAGTAGGTAGACAGAAAAAACAGTGTACCCAGCAGCACATAGCCTTTGCTCACCTGATAGCGCTGGGCTGCTTTGTACATCACCAGGAACATTAAGGCATAAACGATAAACATGGTCACCGCAGCCACATAGCGGTTGTTGGGAAAAAAGCTGAGGAAATAGAAATAATAGCGAAATGTAATGTATGTCTTCCAGTTGTACCAGTTCAGATTGACGATATAGTCCAAACCGGCCTTCCCCTGCTCTCGCATAATATCCAGCATACCGTAATAGCGATACAGATCGTCCGTTTCATCCGGCACAATGTGATAGGCCAAAACCGTCATGGCCACCACAACCGCAACAAACGGGATCCACATATATTCTCTTGGCAAAATCAAAAGCAGCAGCGCATAGCCTGCAACAATGATCACAAACCATGTAAGTGCAGATAATCCTAACATGAAATCCTCTTTTTACTTTTCTTATTTACGCAAATAAATTTGCTCCAATTTTTTGCACACCCGGGCAATATCAAAGTCCTCGACCACCCGATCGCGGGAAATGGTGTGGCGGTCGATACGCAACGCCGTTTCAATTTTTTTTACCCATTCTTCCGGTTGCGCCTCAATAGAGGCAAACTGCAACGCCTCGGTGAGCTTCACTGTAGGCGTAATGGTGTCTGACACCACACAGGGCAGCTGCGCCGCCTGGGCTTCGATCAGTGTCAGTGGGAAGCCCTCGTGAATAGACGGAAACACAAAGCAGTCCATGGCCATCAGCAGCTCCGGTATATCTGTACGAAAACCTAAGAACTGCACGCTGTCCCGAATACCCAGATCCTGCGCTCTCTGCTCAAGTGCCTCCCTATCTGGGCCATCGCTGACCAGCAGCAAGGTACTATTCTTATGCGCACGATGAAAAGCGGCATACACCTCTAACAAATAGCCGTGGTTTTTTACATAATACATCTGGCCGATATGACCCAAAACGATTTGGTCCTCTACGCCTAACGCACGGCGCACGGCAGCGCGCTTTGCATCGGACAAACGATACTTTTCCGAGTCAATGCCGTTATTGAGCACCACACCTTTTTTGGCAAAGCCACGCTTGCCTGCCAAATATTCGCCTGCCGCCTGACTGCACCCAATAATATCCGTTGCAGTGGCGCTGACCACATGGCGCATAACCCAACGGTACAAGTTGGCAACAAGCCGACTTATGGGCGAATGGGCATATTCCAGCGGCTGTGAAAAATGTGCATGCGCCACACGCTTAGGGACACCGGCCCACTTTGCCGCCGCAAGCACAATGCCGCTGTAAAAAGGCAGGTGGCAGTGCACAATGTTAAACTGCTCCTTTGCAAACAACGCTTTGTAATAACGATAGCTGCGCCGGTAGGAAAGCTGATCGTCCGGCTGGTGCAAAATACGCACACCGGTGGCAGCGATCTCAGGCTCCATGGGACCCGGTTCTTCATATCGCAGACAATAGGTGCAGTCAAATTCTTCTGTATTCAATCCCTGCTGCAACCGCACGGCCACAATATCCGAGCCGCCGTATTGCAAAGGGTCATTTACGATCAATACTTTTTTCTTTTGGTTCATTGCGATGGTTCAAAAATCCTACAAAATCAAAATGCCGTTCAAAGCCGTTTAATCCCAGTGCGTCCCTGTTCATATACACCAGCGGATACGGTCGGCCGTAATCCGGCTTAATATAATGCGCATAGGACTGGGTACGGTCTTTATGGCTGGTAAGCAGGGCCAGGTTGGCACAAGGCACGCGCTCCAGCCGCTCCAGCTGCGCCGCAGACAAGCGCCCCACGCGGCGGTAATCCTTCTCATAAATATCATCAATATCGCACACGATCACATAGAGATTATTGGGATCAATGCGCTTTTTACGGGTATTCCACTTTTCCCGACCGACGGCAAAGGAGGGGTAATGTACAAAGTTTACCCGTACATCGTCCTCCGGGGTGCGCCCGCGTATAATACCCACAGGGTAATCCACCGTATCGTCCACCCATTCCTGCACATCCTGTGCCAAATAGTAATCCAGATCGGACAGGAACTTGATAAAGTCCTCATTCTGCATACTGGTATTGATGGTTGGCGAGTAAAACGGCTCGCCCAGTCGACTGTAAATCAAACCGGCCATACAGTTGGGGGTCAAAATGGTATAGTGGGTGTTCTCACAGCGGCGGCGAAAATATCGGTTTTCCGCCTTTGTGATTTGACTTAAAATTGCTGAGTTCTTCCAAAAATCAATAATCTTTTGTTTCATTTTCTCATCAACTTTGTGTATATCAGTTTTGAATAGCGTTTGATCCGGCGGATCACCTGCGTGTCTATGGCACAAAACAGGTTTTGCACCGGGGTCGGTCGGTTATATTGCCGAATGATCTCCGGCGTGGTGGCGCCGGTCTTGGGCACACAGCCAAACCGGGTAATGTAGTACGCCGGACTTCCGCCGGTATGGTCCGGCATTTGGCGTTTGGAAAAGTGGATATAATTAAATTCGTCCGTATGCATTGCGCCCTTATCCACATAATCCCGAAACACGCGCCCGTCCTGATAGTAAAAGATCTGGTACTTGTAGTTTTTGCGGCAGATCTCGCTGTTTAGGGTAAAATTTTTACGCCGCCGGGCAATATCTGCAAAATCGTGTCCGCTGTACTGCGGAATACCCAACAGATCGTATTTCTTCTTCATACCCGGAAGTTCGTCAAACACAGTGATAAAAGAAGTGGTAAATGACTTTCTGTAATCCTGCCCTACATCAGCCATAAACCGCCGGTTGTTCTCCGGTGTATTCCGATACATCGTCAGATGACCGAACTGGTACACCTTTTCATAGGCTTCCTTGGGGAAGTAAGCACGCAGATCGCCCAAAATGGTGTCCAGGTCAATATGGCCCCAATAGTCATACCCTGCTAGATCCTCTTCAAATAGATAACCGTAGATGGGCTTGTAATCGCAGAGTTTGTAAGGTCTGGACAGCTCAATGGTAAAGTCAAACTTGCTTTGGATTTTGGCTTTCATTTGCTCAAAGGTATAGGAAAAGCACTTAACATTGGGCGGGAGCGGCAAATAAGTGGAAACATCACAGTCTCCATACAAAAGAAAATCAATATCCGCATTACGCGCCGCGCTCTTGAGCCACAAGCCGAAATTTGCAGGAAACTTGCCAAAGTACAGGGAAATCAAAGCAACTTTGTTCATCCGCTTTTCCTCCTTATACGCTTCCACACAGCACCAATCAAATTGAGCAGATGAAAACAGGACGGCAATTTTAGATCGACCACTTCCACTGGCCCGCAAGTGTTGTAAGTGTGAATACCGCTAAACACCTCGCTGCTGTTTGTCTGTATGTCAGAAATAGAGAGGGTTTTTATGCAGGTCTCCGCATAGCCATCGGCTGTCAAATCATCTATACGGTTAAAATTCAACTTGCCGCCATAAGTCTCACCGCAATCCTGGGAGGGTCGAAACCACTGATCGTTCTGCTGAAAGCAGGCACCGGCACAGCGGGCGGTAGTCAGATCGCGTTTTACCGGATTGGCCGCACAGGGACAAAGGCGACCCGCACCGTCTTCATAAAACAAATCCAAGCGATCAAAGATGCGGGTATCATCTACTTGCTCACTGAGATAGAATGTGCCACCGGAAAACACAAGGCGCGTGGTGTCGGCAAGGGACTCTTGCAGCAGCACTCGTTCCTTCACCCACTGATCCGGGAAAGATACACAGCGCAGCAAAAACAGCTCTTTCTCCGCGCTGGATTCCGGTATAATATATAACTCGCCCTCTTTTTCGAACAGGAAGGGATAAGACAGGTGTCCAGTGCTCTCGTAAAACACTTGAATTTTGCCACAGCCGTCTTTAGATACGGTGCGATACCCCAGCATACCCTTACGCTTTAGCCTATCATACGCCTCAAAAAACAAATAATACTGCCCGTCCCGCTGATACAAAAACGGATCTGCGCACCAATAACGGCGACTGTTTTTTAACACGGTAAACGGTGTTTCCAAATCGTCAAACACCGTATGACCGTCTGTATTGAAGCGAACGGCACAACACCATTCCGGTACGCGCAGTTTATCCAGCATACATTACTCCGATCTGTAAATTTGAGCCAACTCAAAAGCGGCTTCTTTGATATTCCACCCACCGGCAATCAGCGCCGCCGTGGGACTTTGGCGTGGCGGTTGCGGCTGCAAGGCAGCCCCTGCCCATTCTTTCGGCGACTGATGCAAAGACAGAGTCTTCACCAGCGGGGTGCAAGCCACCTCCCGGGTGACCGCGTCAGACAGCACCACCGGCAACCCGGCAGCCTGGGCCTCTACCACAGACACCGGCAGTCCCTCGCTGAAAGACGGGAAGACAAACACATCGCACCCTTGCAGCAGCTCCGGCACATCCCGCCGCTGGCCGAAATACCGAATTTGCTTTGTGATCTGCAATTTTTCTGCCAAAGCGATCAGCTCCGGCGTAGGCTGCGCGCCGATCAGCCACAACTGCGCGCCCGGCCTTTGCGCCGTGATCTGCGCAAACACGGAAAATAAAAACGGGTGATTCTTTTGCTTGACCGTAGCCTGGCCGATATGGCCCACCACAAAAGCGTCTGTAACCTGTTCCCGCGCGCGCACAGCTTGTCGCACCTCCGGGGAATACGCATAAGCGGCACAGTCAATGGCATTATTCAGCACCCGAAAGGGACGATTGCCGTACCACATTTTGCCGGCCGCATGGCTGCACGCAAAGCGCGTAGGCACCATATACTTGGCATATAGACTGAGCAGCCGATTTCGGCGGCCGTGGCCGGACAAAGAATACGCAGTGGTGTGGCAATGCACAGCGATTTTATGGATCCCGGCTCGTTTGGCAGCCGGCGCAATAAACACCGCAAAGTGGGGGCAATGGATATGCAGCGCCTCCCACGCACCGGCGTGCTCTGCAAAAAAACGTCCCATTTTGCCGTTGCACAGATCCTGCGGGCAGGGAGCATCCAGCCGATATACCTTACCGCCCAGCGCCTCGACCTCCGCTTGCCGTGTTTGAGGTTTCTTCGCAAAATAGGCAACATCAAATGTAATGTCCGGCGGCATCGCTTTGGCATAGTTCAAAATCACGCTCATCACGCCGTTAGCCACGCCAATATCCGGTATTACCTGCAACACACGCATAAATGCCAACCTCACAAAAGTTCTAACGCTTGATAAATTTCAATCATACGGTGCAGCACCGGCTCCACCGCATAGTCCTGGGCCAGTGCACGCCCGGCAACGCCAAAGGCCGCCGTTTGTTCCGGATCGGTATAAAGGGACCAGATCCGATCCGCCATCGCCCGGCTGTCATTCAATGGCACCAAGTAGCCGCTCTCACCGTCCTGTACCAGGTCCCGATTGCCACGCACATCGGTGGCTACCACCGGATTGCCCAGCGCCATGGCCTCCACCAAGTTGATGGGCAGACCCTCCTGCCGACTGGAGGACACGGACACATCGCTAAGCCCTATCAACTGACGAATATCCCGCCGGTAGCCCAGCGCCTCCACATGATCTGCCACGCCGATAGATTTGGCATAGTCCAAAAACGGCCGGGCTTCCACATCGGAGCCGGGCAGCAGCAAGCGAAAATGCTTGTCCTTTTCCAGCAGCAATTTTAATGTATCAAACAACATATTTTGATTTTTCCGGGTGGAAAAATCCGCCGGGTATATTAGAATAAAATCGTCCGGGCTGTACCCATACGCCCGGCGCAGCGCCAACTTTTGCTTCCGGGTCACCGGCTGAAAATCGCTAAGATCCACACCCACGCCGTTGACCAGTTCCAGTCGCCCGGCAGCAAACTGCCGCGCCTTAGCGGTATTATAATCCTCGCTGTTAATGGTGATCAGGCAGTCCGTATCTTTCGCCAGCGCCTTCTCCACCGGGTAAAACAGCAGCCAGTTTTTCTTGGTAGCGCCGTTATAGAAGTGAAAGCCGTGGGCGGTATAGATCACCTTGGTGCCCCGCTTGCGGGCATCCCGCGCAGCCAGCCGAGTCACCACAGCCCCCATAGGCGTGTGGCAATGAATGGCGTCGTACCGACCCTCGTCAATGATCTTTTTCAGCACCTGATAGGCTTTCAGATTATCTACACTATACGGACTGCGGCTAAAGGGCACTTCATAAGTGCGGGCAATGCCGCTCAGATCCAGACCGGGTTTGTCGGCGGAATTGTCCTTGAACGCCGCTTCCACCCGGCAGCCCCGGCGTACCAGTTCCCGAATAAAAGGCATGTGAAATTGGCCGATATGGCTACGCACAGTAGCAACAAACAGTACCTTCATTGTGCAAATGACTCCAAATTCTTGCAGATTAGGCGAAACAGCCGCTCGCCGTTGTGCTCGCCCACAAAGGAATTGTGGGGAGTCAATATCACCTGCTCCATATCCCACAAGGGACTGCTCCGGGGCAAGGGTTCTTCTTCAAATACATCCAGCACCGCGCCGGACAACTGCCCGCTTTGCAGCGCTTCCACCAGCGCCTGCTGATCTGTCACCTTTCCGCGAGCCACATTCACAAACACAGCGCCGGGTTTGATCTTTGCTAGCCGCACGCTGTCAAACAGGCCGGCAGTCTCCGCCGTCAGGGGCATAGCGCAAATCACCAAGTCCGCTAAAGGCAGCAGATCGTCCAACCGGCAGGTGGGCTGGGTTTGGTCAAACTCTGCCGCCGGGTGGCCGGAACGATTCACACCCACCGTCTGTACATCAAAGGCTCGCAGCCGCCGAGCAATGGCGCAGCCCACGCTGCCGGTGCCAATAATACAAGCGGTCTTGCCGCTAAGTTCCCGCAGATCCCGGTGCTTCTCCCACCGATGCGCTGCTTGATTTTCTGCAAAAAACTTGCTCTCTTTATACAGCTGCAAAATACCGCCAAGCACAAACTCCGCCATAGGCGCACTGTAAACGCCGCCAGCGTTATACACGGTAATGCCGTGTGCCTTGCAATAGTCCAGCGGCACCCGGTCCAACCCGGCGGAAGTCACCTGAATACACTTAAGCGCCGGGAAGCGTTCAATCGGCGTAGTCAAAAACAAGCCGCCGCAAATCACTGCTTCAAATCGTTGGGTATCCATATTCACCGCCTGCCGTTCGTCCGGCCAAAAAGTGACGGCATACCCCATCTGCTCCAGCGCCTGCACCTGTTGCTCCCCACACCGCCATGCGCCGGTGATCAATAGTTCTTTCATCTCTTCATCACCGTTTCCTGCGCCTGGACGTCATCCCGGGCCAAGGTCTCGCCAGTGTTCACATTATCCTCATTCTTCAGCACCTTAAAGGCGGTAACAAAGAGAATACGCACATCCAGCGCCAGACTCATGTGGTCCACATACCAGCAATTCAGCTCAATTCGATGGTGCCACTCCACATCCTTACGACCGTGCACCTGCGCCCAGCCGGTAATGCCCGGGCGCACATCAAACATATGTAACTGCGCCGATGTATAATCCGACAGCGGCCAAGGATGATAGGTCAGCGGCGGACGAGGGCCGATAAAACTCATATCGCCCTTTAGAATATTCACCAGCTGGGGCAGCTCGTCAATACTGGTGGCTCGCAGCAGCTTGCCTACTCGGGTCACACGCATATCGTCTGCGCCGCTGTACACGCCGGTGCCTGTGTGCTCCGCGCCTTGGCACATGGAGCGGAATTTATAAATCCAAAAGGTCTTGCCGTGCAGCCCTAAGCGCTGCTGCTTAAAGATGGCCGGGCCTTTGGAATCCAACTTCACCGCCAGTGCCGTGATCGCCAACAGCGGCGAAAGAACGATCAGCGCCAGCAGCGCCGTAATAAAATCCAGCGCCCGCTTTACTCCTCGATACATCTACATGCCCTCAACAATTTGTTCTACACAGTCCTGCAGTTTTTTATGCTGCAAGGCAAAAAAATCATCCTCCGCCCGGCTCAGCTGCGCCTCATACTGCCGCAGCTCTGCCACACCGGAAGTAAAGATTCGTTTGATCTCCTTCAAATCGGTGATCTGCGCCGTGTTGCAAAAGGCGCGAGACAGAATACTCATGGACGAACCCAGCCGGTAGTGCTCCGCTACAATATACGCTGCCGGCAATGTGCCGCCGCCCAAACGACCGAATCCGCCGAAACCGAAAGGGATACCCGCCGCTTTGATCTTGGCGCACACCGCGTCCACCGTACCGTCCGCCAAAGGCTGGAACAAAAATTTTTTCCCTTGGGAAATGCTCAGGTCATTCAACCCAATATGAATTTCGTCTACTCCGGGCATTGCCACCACACGGTCAAGGCAATCCACCGCCGCCTGATTTTCCAGCAGCAGGAGTGTCTTGGCGCGACCGTCCACCCAGCGGATAAATTGCTGCACCTCTTCTACTGATTGCCACATAGGCAGCATGATCACATCTGCACCGGCGGCGATCACCCGGTCGATCTCATCTTTTGACCCCGGGTGCACCGGATTGACCCGTACCAGCAGCTCCGCCTGATCCAGCACCGGCCGCAACCGAGCCACATCTTCTACGGTGTGGTGGTTTTGCACCGTATCCATACCGCCTTGGCGCTGTGCCTTGCCGATGTATTCCATATCCACAAAAATACGATCCACTCCGGCCGCCTGTGCGATCCGCGCCACCGCCGGATCCTTGGTTATGTAAAAC
Source organism: Oscillospiraceae bacterium (assembly GCA_025757685.1). Taxonomy (NCBI): domain Bacteria; kingdom Bacillati; phylum Bacillota; class Clostridia; order Eubacteriales; family Oscillospiraceae; species Oscillospiraceae bacterium. Next base: position 1,072,685 of record CP107220.1, read on the forward strand.
AGTTTAAGCATCGTTTTGCTCCTCCTTGTCGGAAAAGCAATAGTCCAAAAACGCAGAATACCCATTAAACAGGGGCTCTGTATGCAAATATCGCTCCATGGACGCTTCGTAATTTCGCATATTGCGCATTTGCGATTCAAAGGCAGGCACTTGCAACTGCCCGCGTTCTTCAAACAGCCAAAAGAACTCAGATAGAACAGACTTGTCAGGCGCACGGCCGTACACCGCTTGATACTCAGTCACCAGTTGTTTTGCTTCTGCCAACTGTGCCGCCGCTCGCTTAGCGCGGTACGCCTCTAATGTGCAGATAACCCTTGCCGGATTGCCTGCGATCACACAATCTGACGGGAATGTGCCGCCGGCCACCACGCTGCCCGCACCGACGATCACCCGATCACCAATAGTCGTTCCTTTCAAAATCAATGCGTTCATACCGATAAAGCAATCATCCCCGATGGTAACCTTACCTGCACTGCCGTAAATATCGCCGTACTTGGCTTTCAATACCGCCCAGTCATAGCCATGGGTCAAAATCTTCACACCGGCAGTCAACTGTACATTCCGACCGATCTCAATAAGCCAAGGCCGGGTGGTGTCGATCAAAATATCTGTTGTCCGGGCAAACACTTCTGTGCCCTCACCGATACGCATACCGGTCTTGCGCAAATGAGCCAAATACGCCGAAGTGCTGCGAAAACTCCATAATTTTTCAATACGGTTCCAGTACTGTTTAAACATCTTTTCACCACCGGGTCATTGCCGGCAACAACGCCGGATCATTATTATGCAAGCTATATTATATTATAAATAGAGATATTCGTCAACACACGACGAAAAGATTGTCTGTTACCGAGCCAAACAGCATTGCACGGCAAGGCAATCCGTATGACCATACTTCAGGCAAATGTGCTTTTCGATTCTCAAAGCGGAATGCCTCTGCTTCTATCACAAGCAACGTATTCAAGCAAAAACAAAACTGACTCCGCTTGAAAAGTGAAATCAGTTTGCTACTAAAAATCCATTTTTCTCATCAAGTAGGCTTTTTTGTATCGACTACACGATTGGAGACCATACTGCCATTTCAGTCTTTTCCTTTTACTCATTTTCTGCGTATTCCGGCAATTCCACCGGGTCGATTCGCCAAATTTCATTGGCATATTCCTCGATGGTACGGTCTGCCGAAAAGACGCCGGCACTGCACATATTCAGCCAGCATTTGCGGGCGAAGGCCATAGGTGACCGCAGATAATCGCCGTTTACTTGCAGCTTGGCGTGCACATAGGACTGAAAGTCACCCAGCACAAAATATCGATCCGCCACGCCGTCTGCCTCCGGCTCTAAAAGACTACGCTTCAAATCCGCAAAACAGCCGGTGCCACTGTCGGACAATGTGCCGTCTGTCAATGCATCCAGGCACTGCCGCAGCAGCGGATCACTGCGATACAAAGCCTTTGGGTCATAGCCCCGGCGCAGGGCATCTAGGTCCTCTACCCGGGCACCGAAAATATAATTATTTTCTTCTCCGGCGGCCGCCACAATCTCCACATTGGCGCCGTCATAAGTGCCCAAAGTCACTGCGCCGTTCAGCATCAACTTCATATTTCCGGTGCCGGAAGCCTCCGTGCCGGCGGCGGAGATCTGCTCGGACACATCCGCAGCGGGAATGATCCATTCTGCCGCCGTTACGCTGTAATCCGGCACAAACAGCACCTGCAAAAGCGGTGCTACCTTAGGCGATCGGGACACATAGTCCCCCACTGCGTGGATCAGCTTGATAATGGCCTTGGCGCGGGCGTAACCGGGCGCTGCCTTGGCGGCAAACAAAAAGGTGGTGGGGGCAAATTCTGTGATCTCCCCCTGCTCGATCTGAAAGGCCAATGCCAAAATACCCAGACAATGCAGCAACTGGCGCTTATATTCGTGCAGGCGCTTGATCTGCACATCCAGCATACGCGCCGGGTCATAGTATAGTCCCTGCCGCTCCAGCCACTGGGCCAGGCGGCGCTTGTTTTCCTTCTTGGTTTCGCAAAAAGCTGTCAAAACCTCGCTGTTTTCCGCATAGGGCTTCAGCTTCTCCAGTTGGAACAAGTTGGTGATCCAGTTTTTACTGCCCAGGCGGTGGGTCAGCAGCGCAGACAGGGACGGATTACACAGTGCCAAAAAACGCCGCTGGGTAATGCCGTTGGTGCGGTTCAAAATTTTGTCCGGGTACAGCTGCGCCCAATCCCGCAGCACCCGAAGGCGCAAAATCTCCGTGTGTAAAGCTGCCACGCCATTCACATAACCACACACCCAGCAGGCCAGATCAGCCATATAAATGCGCCCGTCCCGCAGCGGGCGCACCCGGTGCCACAGCCGCTCCTCTGCGCCCAGCGCCTGCATTTCCGCACAAAACAGATCGTCCAATTGGCATAGCAGGCGGGCGATCTCCGGCAATTCCGACGCCAAGAGCGCCAGATCCCAGCTTTCCATGGCCTCCGGCATCACCGTATGATTGGTGTAGCAAAACACCTCATTTGCAACGCCCAGTGCCGTTTTCAAAGTAAGGCCTTGCTTTAAAAGCAAACGAATGAACTCCGGGATGGCCAGCACCGGGTGGGTGTCGTTTAGCTGGATCACCACCGCAGTCCCCAATTTCTCCGGCGCAGAGCCGGGCGTGCGCAAATACCGGCGCAGCAGATCTTGCAAGGACGCACTGCATAAAAAATACTGCTGCCGCAGCCGCAGCCGCTTGCCGTCCTCCTTCGTGTCATTTGGGTACAGCACACGGGTCAGGTTCTCTGCCGCCGTGCGGCGTGTCACCGCCGCTGTATAATCCTGACGGTTAAAAGCGTCAAAATCAAACGGCTCTATGGGCACACTCTCCCACAGCCGCAAAGTAGAAATGTGCGCCGTACCGTAACCGGGGATCGGCAAGTCATAGGGCACGGCCTGCACAGAAAAATTTGCGAATTCCACCGTTACAGTATCCGCTCGGCAGCACACGCTCCAGGGGTCGCCGTATTGCAGGTCGTCCTCCACCGTCTCCACCTGAAAGCCGTCCTCGATCTGCTGGCGAAACAGTCCGCACCGATAGCGCAAGCCATAGCCGTCCAGCGGTAAATTCAGCGTGGCGCCGCTGTCCAAAAAACAGGCCGCCAGCCGTCCCAAACCGCCGTTGCCCAAAGGCGGGTCCGGCACACAGTCCAGCTGGTCGAGCTTGCGGCCGCAGGCGGTAAGCGCCGCCTCCACCTCGCCGGTCAGGCCGGTGCAAAGCAGGTTATTGTACACCGCCTTGCCCAACAGATATTCCGCAGAAAAATAATACGCCCGCCGCCCGGCACAATGGGCCTGCAACGACCCTTGCCAAGCCGGTTGCAGCCGTGCCAAAACAGCCCGCGCCACCACTGCGTGCAGTTGTTCATCGGTCAATTCTGCCACCGGGAGTCGGTACAGACTGCGGGAGAGCAGTTCCAAATTCTCTTTCATATCCGACATATATTACTCCTTTCCGTCCGGTCTGCGGCGCAAGTCTCGGTATATAGATGCGCCAAAATGCCCGGGGTTAGGGCGCCGGGGCGCATACGCCAGCTCCAGTTGTGGGCGCCCACCGTTGACGGCGTGTTGATGCGGGCACTGCTGCCCAGTCCCAGCAGATCCTGTACAGTCAAAATACAGGTGTTGGCCGGGCTTCGCAGAGCAGAAAGCATCATCTGTCTCGGTAACTGATTGGGATAACGCACGCCATAGGCGGCGCAAGCCCGGCGTATGTCTTGCCGCGGAGCGGTGGTGCACCAGCCCAGCAGCGTATCGTTATCATGGGTGCCGGTGTAAATCACCGTATTGGGCTTACAAACAGCATCACCGCCGCAGTCCCGGGAATCAAAGTCAAATTGCAGCACCTGCATACCGGGAAAGCCGCAATCTGAAAGCAGCGCCCGCACCGTATCGTCCAAAAAGCCCAGATCCTCCGCCAAAAGCGGCACATCTCCCAACGCCTGTTGGAGCGCCGAAAACAGCGACAAACCGGGCCCCGGCAGCCAGCAGCCGTCCCGGGCATTCTTTGCCCGGGCAGGCACAGAATAATAAGCGGCAAAGCCACGAAAATGGTCCAGCCGCAGCGCGTCAAACCAGTTCAAGGCGTGCCGCAGCCGCGCCACCCACCAGCGGTACTCTGTACGCGCGTGGGCGCTCCAGTTATATACCGGGTTGCCCCACAGCTGGCCGGTGGGCGAAAACGCGTCCGGCGGACACCCGGCCAGCCGAGACGGCGCGCCGGAGGGAGAGAGCATAAACAACTCCGGCGCCGCCCACACATCGGCACTGCACGGCGCCACATAAATAGGCAGATCGCCGATCAGGTAAACACCCCGGGCATTGGCATAAGCCCGCAGCGCTCGCCACTGACGATCCAAAAAATATTGCAGCATTTTATGGTACAAAACCCGCCGCTCCATCTGCGCTGCCGCCCTCTCCAAAACCGACGGCTCTCGCCGCCGCAAAGCCGACGGCCACAGAAAAAAACGCTTTCCATAACGTTCACTAAGGGCACAAAACAGGGCATGATCCTCCAGCCAATCGGCCTGACTTTGGCAAAAGCAGTCAAAGTCTGCCGGTATATGGCGCACAAAGCGGTCAAACAGTCGATCAAACAGCACTTGACGCCCCCGGCGCACAGCCGGATAATCCACCCGGTCATCACCACCGCAGGGTAACAAATCCAAATCCGACGGCTGCAAATACCCGCTTTCCACCAGCAGCTGCGGGTCAATATACAGCCCATCGCCTGCAAAGCTGCCGGGGCTTTGGTACGGTGAATTCCCCTGCCCTGCCGGGCACAGGGGCAGCAGCTGCCAGTACCGCTGCCCGGCAGACGACAAATCGTCTACAAAGCGGTAAGCCGCGGCACCCATCGTGCCGATCCCGTAGCGCCCGGGCAAAGAAAACAGCGGCAGCAGCACCCCGGCGCCACGCCGCTGCAACAAGCGGTCAGTCACAGATACAGACCTCCGTTTCCGGGTCAAACAAATGGAGCGCCTCCATATTGGGGTACAGCACCGTTTGGTCGTCCTTTTGGAACGAAACAGTGCCGGGCACTCGGGCGATCACCCGCCGTCCTTGCAAATCTGCATACAAATAGGTTTCCGCCCCCATACGCTCCGCCATCTCCACCTGAACCCGAAAGGCCGCAGAATCTGTTATATTCAGCCATGCCGGGTCCGTGGACAGATCCTCCGCGCGCAGGCCCAAAAGCACATCCCGATCCACATACGTCGACAGTTTGGCATGGTTTTGCAGTCGACGAGGCAAAGCCACCTCCGTACCCAGCACTTGCAAATCAAGGGACTTTCCCCGTCGCACCAAACGGCCGGGCAATATATTCATAGGCGGCGTGCCGATAAACCCGGCTACAAACACATTGCAGGGGTGGGCATACAACTGTGCGGGCGTGTCTGCCTGCTGAATTTTGCCGTCCAACATGACCACGATCCGATCCGCCATGGTCATAGCCTCCGTTTGGTCATGGGTCACATACACAAAGGTGGTGCCCAGTTCCCGGTGCAGCTCTGCAATGTGTGCGCGCATTTCTGTACGCAGCTTGGCGTCCAGATTAGACAGGGGCTCGTCCAAAAGGAACACCGCCGGATCCCGCACCATAGCACGGCCCAGCGCCACCCGCTGCCGCTGCCCGCCGGACAGGGCGCGGGGTCGCCGATCCAGGTACGCGGTCAGTTCCAGCGCCTGTGCGGCTGTCCGCACCTTGCGGTCGATCTCCGCCTTGGGCACCCGCCGCAGTTGCAGACCAAAGGCCATATTCTTGTACACCGTCATGTGGGGGTACAGAGCGTAGCTTTGGAACACCATGGCAATGTCCCGATCCTTGGGCGGCAGATCGTTCACTACCCGGTCACCGATCTTCAAGGTGCCGCCGCTGATGTCCTCCAACCCGGCAATCATACGCAGGGTGGTGGACTTGCCGCAACCGGAAGGCCCTACTAAAATCAAAAATTCCCGATCCCGGATTTCCAAATTCAGATCCGGTATGACAGTCACGCCGTCCTCATATGTTTTTCTAATATGCTCAAGCGAGATAGACGCCACTGGGGCACACTCCTTTCCGCAGCTGCCGTTTAGCCCTTAACCGCACCGGCTACCACGCCTTTGATAATATATTTTTGGCAAAACAGGTAAAAGACCACAATGGGGATCATCGCCAGCACCAGCATCGCCATCAGCCCGCCGTAATCTGTGGAGCCGTAGGCACCCTGCATGGCAATTTGAATGGCCACCGGCACGGTCTTTTTCTCCGTGCCCAGCACCAGGTACGGCAGCAGATAATCATTCCAAATCCACATCGTATTGAGGATCGCTACCGTCACCGCCGTAGGTTTTAAGAGTGGCAACACCACCAAAAAGAAAGTCTGTACCGGATTGCAGCCGTCAATGGTGGCTGCCTCCTCCAGCTCCCGGGGAATTCCTCGGATAAAACCGCACAGCATAAACACGGACAGCCCGGCGCCAAAGCCCAGATAAATAAACGGCATACCAAGAACGGTATTCAGCTTTGCCCGGCCAACCAAATAGGTCATGGTGTACATCACCATTTGAAACGGCACGATCATGCTGAAAACGAACAGGTAGTACATACCCTTGGTCAGTGCCGTGCGTACCCGCATGAGATACCAGGCGGCCATGGAGGTGCAAAGAACGATCAGCCCCACAGACACAACGGTGATCAGCAGCGACCGGCCAAAGGCGGCGAAAAAGCCGCCGGCAGACAGGCCGCTGATATAGTTTTCCAACGCCACAAAGGTCTCTTTGTTGGGCAGTGCAAACGGGTCGCCGGAGATATAAAATCGGGACTTAAAGGAATTTTGCACCACCAAAAAGAGAGGCACCAGGGTCAGCGCCGCTAGCAACACCAGCAGAAGCGTTTCCATCGCACTTTGGGGAGCTTTCTGTTTTTGTTTTTTTCTCATACGCCGTGGGCCTCCCGCTGTCCGGTCACGCGCAGTTGCAAAAAGGCAAGCAACGCCACGATGATAAAGAACACAACCGCCTTGGCTTGACCCACCCCCTGCCAGCCGCTGCGGCCGTAAAAGGTGTTATAAATATTCAGCGCTAACAGCTCCGTCTTTTGTTCCGGGGCTCCGCCGGTGAGCGCCAGATTTTGGTCAAACATCTTAAAGGTATTTGTAAGGGTCAGAAAAGTGCAAATGGTCACCGCAGGCATCACCAGCGGCAGCTTGATGCGAAACAGAGTCTGCGTCCGGGATGCGCCGTCAATGGCCGCCGCCTCCAAAAGATCGTCCGGCACATTTTGCAGCGCCGCAATATAGATCACCATCATATAGCCGATCAGCTGCCAGTTGGTCAGCGCCACCAGCCCCCAAAAGCCGTAGGCGGGCTGATAGGTAATATCCACCCCTGCCCAGGCCAACACACCGTTAATGAGCAAATTCCAAATATATCCCAGCACAATCCCGCCGATCAAATTAGGCATAAAGAACACGCCGCGAAAGAAATTGGTGCCCCGCAGCCCTCGGGTAAGAAGCAGCGCCAGTGCAAAGGCAAGCACATTCACTGTGATGATACTCACACCGGAGAACAGCGCCGTAAACCACAGCGCGTGGAGAAAGCCGCTGTCTGCAGTAAAAGCCTGCACATAGTTTTGCAGTCCTACCCACGCGGCGTCCGTCACCGTTCGGAACCGGGTAAAGGAAAGCCCTACCCCCAGTACAAAGGGCGCCGCAAAGGCAAAGAGAAAGGCCACCGCCGTGGGCAGTAAAAACAACCAGCCGTATTTTTTCAAATTTTTCTGCATACCGTCGTTCCTTTAGGCGGAGGCAGCCGCTTCACTTTTCCAGTCCGCCACGGTATTTTCCTGCACCTGCGCCCATGTTTTTCTGCCCTGGGCATAGCTCAACAGCGCGGAGCCAAAATGCTGCTTGAAGGTCTGAGATGGGAACACAGTAAAGTCCCAGGGAATGCTGTAAACGCCCTGCTTGTTCATCCAAAGCTGCACCTGCACCGCCAGCGGGTCCTCCGGCACATCTTCTGCGGAGAAGGTGTCAAAGGGTGCAATAAAGCCCAATTCATCCGTTACGAATTTTTTGCCTGTATCGGAAGAATATAACCAATAAATAAAATCGGCTGCCGCCTTTTGCTGTGCCTCTGTTGCCTTGGCGTTGATGGCATAGAAATTCTCCGTGCCCACACACAAGCCTTGGTTTTCCTCGCCGTCTGCGCCGATATAAATAGGCAGGAACTTGATTTTGTCTGCCTGCACCTTGTTACCGGTGACACCGGCGATCTGTTCCCATGCCCAGTTACCATTTTGTACCATGGCGCACTTTTCCAGCGCAAACTCCGCCATCGAATCCGTCACCGTCTTGGTGCCGCACTTTTTCGCCTCCACCGTGCTGTCCGTTAAATACAGGTCAAAAATATTCTTAAAATTGTCACCGAAAGAGAAAGTGATCTCCTTGGTGGCATCCGTAGTCAAATCCACCTTATTCTGCTTAAATTCATAATAGATGGGCACATTCATCAGGTGGGTCTGCCAGCGCCAGTCCTCGCCGCTTTTCAGTGAAGTAGCGGCAAACACGCCTTCAATACCCAGCTCTGTCTTGTGCTTTTGCATATCGTCTGCCACAGACTTCAGCGCTGCAAAGGAACGCACCTCATCCATGGATTTGTACTTACTGTCTCGATCCTTCAGTGCAAAATACTTGTCCGTGATGGCCTCGTTATAGATGATCCCGTAACCCTCCACTACATAGGGAATGCCGTACACCTTGCCGTCGCCGGTGACCGCCAGAGATTTGTCTGTTAAGTGTTCATACAGCTTGGTATCGGACAGATCAGCGCAATAAGGCGCCCAGTTTGCATAGCCCTTGGGACCGTTGATCTGAAACAGCGTGGGCGCCTCTGCTGTGGCCATCTTGGCTGTCAGCGTGGACTCGTACTGGTTATTGGCCGCCGTCTCTACAATCACATTCACGCCGGTTTCTTTCTTGTAGGCTTTGGCGATCTTTTCATATACCCCGGCTATCTCCGGCTTAAAGTTCAGGTAGCGCAGGGTCACCTGGCTCTTGGCCGCGTCCGTAGCGTTGGTGGTGCCGTCGTCCGTCTGCTTGCCACAGGCGGCAAACAGCCCGCCGGTTGACAGCAGCAGCACCCCACACAGCAGCAAAGAAAGCCATTTTTTCATCATTTTCATTTTGAAAACCTCCGTTCGCTTTGATGTTTATAGTGTGTGCCGCCTGTCAGACGATATACAAAAAGAAAAGCGACCGTAACCGGCAAAGCCGATCACAGTCGCTGAAACAGATAGAATTTTAATTTATTTTTTATCCTGCGCCATGGCTTTTAAGTCGTGGCGTTTTTCGGCAAAATAGGCTCTCGTCTCCTTGCCCACCACCCCGGACAGGGCAAACAGGGCAATCAGGTTGGGAAATGCCATCAGGCCGTTACAAATATCCGCAATGTTCCACACAGCCGCCACGGTCAGGTACGGGCCGATGAACACGGCAAGGATGTACAGATAGCGGTACACCTTGGTGAACTTTTGGGAGCCTACCAGGTACTCCAGGCAGCGCTCGGAGTAGTAATTCCAGCCCAAAATGGTGGTAAAGGCAAAGAACGCCAGGCACAACATCAGCACGAAGGCAGAGAACCGACCGTTCCAGGGCAGACCCGTCTGCCAGGCACGGCTGGTGATCTTTACGCCCTCTACGGAACCGGCCACGAAAGCGTTCTGGGCACCGGTAACCACAATGGACAGACCGGTAAGGGTGCAAATCACAATGGTATCAATAAAGGTGCCGGTCATCGTCACCAAACCCTGGCGCACCGTGTCCTTGGTCTTGGCGGCAGCGGCAGCAATCGGTGCAGAGCCAAGGCCCGCCTCGTTGGAGAAAATGCCGCGGCCGATACCCTTTTGCATAGCCAGCTTAATGGTTACGCCGGTGGCAGCACCCAGGGCTGCCTGCGGATCGAAGGCGCTCTGGCAGATCAGCTTCACCGCAGCGGGAATAGCGGTAATGTGGCCCAGCACGATAACCAGCGCAAATACCACATAAGTGATGGCCATAAAGGGCACGATCACCTGAGAAACCTTGGCAATGCGCTGAATACCACCCAGCACCACCAGTGCCACACAAAGGGTGACCACCAGGCCGCCGATCACGGTGGCCCAAGTGTAATCATTGCCAAACAGCGTAAACGCCACATGGGCAGACTCCGGATCAAAGAAATCCTGCACGGCCGTTGCAATACCGTTAATCTGGGTAAAGGTGCCGATACCAAAGAGACCGACACAAATACCAAACACGGCAAACAGCTTCGCCAGCCACTTCCACTTGGAGCCCATGCCCTTTTCTATGTAGTAGAACGGGCCACCCAGATAATGGCTGTCGTCCTTCTTCTCTCTGTACTTAATGGCCAAAAAGCCCTCGCTGTACTTGGTGGCCATACCGAAGAAGGCGGCCAACAACATCCACAGCAGTGCACCGGGACCACCCAGGCAAATGGCCGTAGCCACGCCTACGATATTGCCGGTACCAATGGTGGCGGACAGCGCCGTGCACAGCGCGCCGAAGGAAGTAACCTCTCCCTCGCCGTTGTCCTCATTCTTAACCATAAACTTCAGTGCCTTGCCCAGGTGCCGCACCTGAACAAAGCCGGTTCTCACCGTCAGCCACACGCCGGCGGCTAAAATCAAAATGATCAGCGGCCAGCCCCATACGGCGTTCTGTACCTTACCAATGATGTCATCCACGGACATTGCAAGTGTAATTGTCTGCATTGTTTCACCCTTTCTGCAAATAAAAAAACTGATACAAGTTTACCACAAACCGGGCGACCATTCAATGTGCAAACTGCAAAAAAAGAGGCGAATATGTATTTTTATACATATCCGCCATAGGTTTGGCTGTTTGCCAAAGAATTCTTGGTTAAAATTACAGGCTGTTTTGCAGTTTGGCAGCGGTCAGCGTGTTCTCCAGCAGCATGGAGATGGTCATGGGACCCACACCGCCGGGCACCGGGGTAATGGCGCCGCATACCTGGGAAACGCCATCAAAATCCACATCGCCGCACAGCTTGCCGTTCTCATCCCTGTCCATACCCACATCAATAACCACCGCGCCGGGCTTTACCATATCTGCTGTAACGAACTTAGGGCGACCCACTGCCGCCACCAACACATCCGCCTGCCTGGTCAGCTCTGCCAAATTCTGTGTCTTGGAATGGGCAATGGTCACTGTGGCATTCTCGTGCAGCAGCAGCATAGCCATGGGCTTGCCCACAATGTTGCTGCGCCCCAGCACCACCGCCCGCTTGCCGGTCAGGTCCGTGCCGGTGGAACGGATCAGTTCCATCACCCCGGCAGGGGTGCAGGGCAAAAAACGGTAGTCGCCAATCATAATAGCACCCACATTCTCCGGGTGGAAGGCGTCTACATCCTTGGCCGGGTCAATGCGTGCGATCACCTCTTTGTCGCTTAGGTGCGGCGGCAAAGGCAGCTGGCAAAGGATACCGTTTATCTCTTTTTTCGCGTTCAATTCGTCTACCAGTGCATTCAGCTGCGCCTGGGTGGTGTCAGCGGGCAGCGTGTATTTTTCGCTGTAAAAGCCCACCTCTGCGCACGCTTTTTCCTTGTTGCGCACATACACCTGGGATGCCGGATCCTCGCCTACCAAGATAACTGCCAGCCCCGGGGTCACGCCCTGTTCTTTTAATGCAAGGGTCTCCTGTGCCACCCGCGCCCGTACGGCGCGCGACACGGCCTTGCCGTCAATGATCTGTGCCATTTTTCTCCTCGTTTACTCCTTTATTCTTTGTTTTGCTGCGCTTGGCCGCCTGGGCAGCACGGCGCTCCTCCTTGGTGGGGCGGGGCGGCAGCTCCTCTACCGGCACCACCCGCAGGCGCTGGGGCAGACGGCCCTGCTTCTTCTTCACCATCACCACAATAAAGTATACCAGTGCCACAACGGCAATCACCGCCGACAGTACCTGGCTGACCCGAATACTGGTGGAGCCGATGTACAGACTGTCTGTACGCATACCCTCCACTACCATACGCTCCACGCCGTACCAAACGCCGTATAGCACAAAAATCTCGCCCTTAAAGCTGCGGTGTTTATGCACAATGTAATTGAGGATCAGAAAGCCCAATACACACCACAGGCTTTCATACAGGAAAGTGGGGTGCACCGGCACCTCCGGGTCCACGGTCACGCCCTTAGCAGCCAGGTCCGCAGAGGAGGCGGCCAGCGTATCTCTGATCTTTACGCTCCACATTCTAAAGAGCGCCGTGTCCGTATTGGTGCCAAAGGCCTCCTGGTTAAAGAAATTGCCCCAGCGGCCGATACCCTGGCCGATAAGCAAGCCTAACGCACCCAGGTCCAGCAAATTGCGAAAGTCAATCTTGCCCACCTTGCAGCCGATGGCGGCGCCGATCAGCGCGCCGATAATGCCGCCGTAAATGGCAAGCCCGCCGTTCCAAATTTGCACGATCTCTGCCGGGTGGGCGCTGTAATAGCTCCACTCAAAAATCACATAATATGCACGAGCACAAACGATACCGAAAACCGTACCCCAAATGAGCACATCCGTCATCCCGTCCAGGCTCATACGCCACTTGTATGCCATACGGCCGCCGTACAGCACTGCCAGCATAAAGCCAAAGGCGATAATGATACCGTAAAAATGAATATCATAACTGCCGATGGTAAACGCCACGGAGGGCAGATCAAAGTCAATCCCCAGTCCGGGGAAGTACACGCGGGTAAAATTACTCATGCTGCTCCTCCTCTGCCTTTACAATGGACAGGGCGCTGTACTGCGGGTTCATTACCTGCTGCAAGCGCGCCTCAATCTTCTCCTTGGTAATGGCCTTGTAGCGATTCGTCACATCAAAGATGGAAAAGCCGTTAAAGTGGGCATCTATCATACCGTTGGCCACACTGTCAATATCGTTATAGGACATCACTTCCCGACCATAGGACTTGCGCAAGGCTGCCTGGTACAGATCCTCCGGAATCCCCTCCCGGCGCAGGCGTTCTACTTCTGCCTGAATGGCGGCCGCCACCTGCCGGGGGTCCGTGCTCTCGCCGTCAAAGATAATGGCTTCATATCCGTGGCCGTGAAAATACTCCGTAGAGAATTCGCCGCTGATCAGTCCTCGGTCAAACAAGTCTTTATAGAGAGGCGAGGAGTCACCGGCCATAATCTCCAGCAGCAGATTGGTAAGAATAATGGTCTCTATGTCCTGCTCCGGCTTGGTGCAGGCTTCTTTATAGCCAAAGGAGAACACCGGAATGGAGGTAGCCAAATGACACGCCTGATAGTCCTGCACGATCTCTCGCGGTTCCGGCAGAAACGCCCGCTCTACCGTCACATCGGCTGTCGGTTTTAAGCACCGATCACAGACGGCCAGCACCTGCTCCGGTGTCACATTGCCCACCACCGCCAGTGCCATATTGTGCAAGTTATAAAAAGTATTGTAGCAGTCATACAGCAGCTTGTCCGTAATGTGGGAGATGGACTCCACCGTACCGGCAATATCAATGCGCACCGGGTGGTTCTTATACAGGCACCGCAACAGGTTAAAGGTGCTCATCCAGCCGGGTACATCATAGTACATGGTGATCTCCTGACCGATAATCCCCTGCTCTTTTTCCACCGTTTGAGGCGTAAAGTACGGGTGCTGCACAAAGTCCAGCAAAATCTCCAACGACTGGTCAAAGTGGTCGCTGCACTGGAACAGATAGCAGGTCTTGTCGAAGGAAGTATACGCATTGGCAGACGCACCGGTGGCCGCAAAGCGCTGAAAAGCGTCCAGCTCCTCAGACTCAAACAGCTTGTGCTCCAAAAAGTGTGCAATTCCTTCCGGTACCTGGGTGTATTCGGCAGCGTCCGAGCGCTTAAAGCGATTGTCAATGGAACCATACTTGGTACCGATCACCGCATAAGTAGAGCGGTAATGGGCCTTAGGCATCACAAATATTTTCAGCCCTGTGGGGTGGTCAATTTCATAATAGCGTTCGTCCAAAATGGAAGAAACTTGTTCTTTCACTGTGCCTGCACCTCCTCTTTCTCTGCCACTAAGCGGTAAACGGTATCCAGCGACAACCGACCGGCACATTCTTGTAACTGCTCCACGGTCACGCTCCGGGTCTCCTCTGCCACCTGGGCAGGGGTACGGAAGTCATCATCCAACAGCCGGGCGGCATACCAGTTTTCCAAGCCGTTGGGGGTGTCTGCCACGCCGTCCAGCGCGTCGATCATGGCAATGCGGGAGCTTTCCAACTCGGCTTTGCAGTCACCATCCCGAATCATCTCCAGCTGATGCAGGATCTCGGCCACAGCCTTGTCCATATTCTCCTCCTCACAGCCGCACTGAATAAAAATGTGGCTGTTTTGGCGGGCAAAGCGAGCAGAACAGTAGTAACAAAGGCTCATCTTCTCTCGCACATTCATAAAGAGTTTGGAGTACGGGCCGCCGCCGAACACATCGCAAAAGCTACGCATAGCCGGTGCCAACGGATCATCCGGGCGCATATCCACACGAAAGCCCAGCACCAGCTTACCTTGACGAATTTTTTCGCTCTCCCGCACATCTTTCACCTGTTCGCACCGGGGCACAAAATGGGGAGTGGGCATGGGCTGATACGCCCGCTCCACGCCCTCTAACCGACGGCGCAGCGCCGCACAGGCCGCCTCCGGATCCGTGCTGCCGACCACAGTTACCAGCATTTTGCTCTCTCGCAGCATGCGGTGCCAGGCGGCGGTTACGCTCTCCGGCGTGGCAGCCAACAAAGTCTCTTTGGTGCCTTTGGGATTGATCCGGTACGGATCGCCGGCAAACATAATCTGCTGCATTTGCATTACAGCATACAGGCGTTTTTCGTTCTCCTCGGCAGCCAGCTTCTCCAGCAGCACCCGGCGCTCCGTCTCAATATCCGCCGGTGAGAACAGGCCGTCCTCCCCCAAAAGCGGGTCAAACAGCAGATTCATCAGCAGCTCCAGCCCCGCCTCGGCAATCTTCTCGTCATCCAGGGCAAAGCGATCGTCCAGTGTGGTGATGCCCATCTTCAAGATTTGGCAGCCGCCGGATTTGTTAGCGGTGACGCTGATGGCCGCGCCATAGAGCTTGTCCAACTGCAAGTGCAGCGCACGCATATCCGGATAGGCCTTGCCCTTACGGCTGACCGCTGAGATGGCCAGCGCATAGTTCGCCGCCATCTGCTCCTCCATGGGCACTGCCAAGTGAATGGCCAGTTCATTGGTCTTAAACCGCCCGGCAGGCACAGCCAAAAGCTCTACCCCGGGGGCTATCTTCTTTTGCACATAATCTGTCAAAATGAAACTTCCTTTCATTGTGAGATGTTACACAAACGGATTATAACATATTTTACCCTATTTTTCCAACCCTTATCAAAACAAAAGATAAAGCAGAGCTAAAAGCAGCGCCTGATCTGCGCCTTCGCGTCCTAAAAGCAGAAGCAGCATTAAGATTACGGCGTTGTCATCCCCTTCGTTCTCCGATGCCGGTTCCTCCGGGTTTGGCGCAGCCGGACATGCTTTTTCCTTGCCGGGCGGCGGTGCCGTCTGACGGTCGTTATGCCTTTGCGGCGGTTCCTCCCGGGGCAGATACGACCCGGCACGAGCATGCATACGGCGCACCCGCTCCTTGGCTTCATTGATCTGGTCCTCACTAAACGCCGGCACTAAAACAACTCCTCCAGCATAGGCAGCACCTCAAACAGACGCAGGATCTGCATGGCCTGGTCCGCCTTGTTTTGGCTCTTGGGGCTTAAATGGGGCTTCAGCGCCCGGATCAGATCCACATTTTTATTGCTGCTGCGGTTCATACGGTCAAAAATGGACTTGGCTTTCATCATCATTTCAAAGTCTGCCTTGCCAAAGTTCAGTCCCTCCAACCCGGACAGCAGATTTTGCATATTCTGGGCACCGGCCACCGTGTCTGTCAGCTGCTGCACGGCGCTGTTGGCGCTCCCCGGCTTAGGCTGGGGCGTAGGCTGTGCACCGGGAGGGGACGCCGCACCGGGCGCACTTCCCTGCCCGCCGTCGCCTAAGATGGACGCGGCCACGCCCCGCAGCATTTCCATATCCTGCGGGGTCAAATTGGCAATAATCTGGTTAATATCGTCCATATTACCGCTTCCCGCCTAACTTTTCCATCAGTGCCTTGGCCTGGGGAGAATTGAGCATTTGCTGCAATCGTTCCTTGTCATTCAGTACCGCCTCTAATTTGGCCTTAGTGTCCGGGTCCAGGTTTTGCTGCAAATAGGCCTGCTGCTGTCCAGCTTTGGCCGCCGCTTGGAATGCCGCCGGGTCAAATCCTTTTTTCTGTTTTCTCGGGTCCTGCATAAAACGCACTCCTCTTTTTTATCTGCAAAGCCGCTTGCCGTGGGCACGCAGATATGTTATACTCAGTACATAGTATGCAGAAAGGCGGGGATTATGAATGCGCTTACTGGTCGCCTCGGACTCTCACCGAGCCGCTGGCAATCTGCTGGACATTGTGGAACTGCACCTGGAGGACAGCGATGTGCTGCTCTTTCTCGGCGACGGCGAGAATGATTTGGAAAATGTGCGTATGTTGTACCCCCGGTTGCATATTTTGCAAGTGGCCGGGAATTGCGATTGGGGCAGTGACCTGCCCGCCTGGGGCACAGCCAAACTGGGCGGCAAAACGGTGCTTTATACCCACGGCCACCCGTTCCATGTAAAGTTTGGTCTGGCAGAGCTGGAGCAGGCTGCCCGGGAGGCCCACGCAGACATTTGCCTGTTTGGTCACACCCATCAGCAGATGACTGACTACCGGGACGGCTTATATCTAATGAACCCCGGCGCGGTGGCAGAGGGCTGCTACGGCATGGTAGACATTACCCCCGGCGGCATTATGCTGCTGCCCTGCCGGCTATAAACACGATTTTCAAAGAAAAGAGGCAGAACCTATGACTTATTGCGAACATTGCGGCCAACCTTTGGCACCCGGCACCGCAGAATGCCCGGTGTGCCATACCCCCCACTTTGAGGGCTGCACCGCACAGCAGAACGCCCAATCCCAAAGCGCGCCCTACGGTCAGCAGGCATACAGCCAGCCCCAAGGCGACCCCTACGGCCAACAGGCGCACAACCAGCCACAGGGCGACACTTACGGCCAGCAAAATTACAACCACGGTCAAACGAACTATGGTGAGCAGGCATATAACGCCGGCTACAACAACTGGGGCAACCCTTACCAGCCCCCCTACGGTGCGCCGGTGAACGAAGCCCAGTACCGCCAAATGACAGAGAAGGCGGACAACGCCTACATACTGGCCATAATCGGTCTGATCTTAGGGATTATCATGGGTCCGCTGTTCGGCTGGATCATGGGCGGCATTGCCTTGTCGAGCGGCCGCCAGGCGTATGAGATCACCGGCAGTGAAAAGGCACGCAGCGCCATAAACATTGCCAAGTGGGCCATCGGCGTGTCCACTGCTATCTTTGCCGTTGCCCTGATCGTGTGTATCTTGATGTTTACTGTATTTTCCGCCACCGTGCTGGGCGGTCTGTACTGATGGATCAGGCACAGCAGATTAAAAAGCGGTTGGCAGAACTGCAAAATCGAGGCACATTTGGCGGCTACACGGTTTATACGGATTTTTTAGGTCTGGAGGAGCAAAGTCTGCTGGCAGAAGTGACCGGCCCCCGGTCGGTGCCCGCCTACGGCGGATTTGACGGTGCCGAGCGGGTGATGGCAGCCTTTGGCCCGGCGCCGGAGCCGGCGGACTACCCCATCACCTGCCTGCATATTGTGCCTAAGCAGGAAAAATTTGCCGAGGAGTTGACCCACCGGGACTACTTGGGCACCTTAATGGGCTTAGGGCTGGAGCGGCGGGTGCTGGGCGACATTTTCCCCTGCGGCAAAGGGGCATATCTCTTTTGCACCGCAGGCATGGCGGAGTATATTGAGACCCAACTGCACCGAGTGCGCCACACAGAGGTGACCTGCACCCGGGCGGACGACCTGCCCCCGCACCTGCTGCCCCAACCGGAAGACAGAGAAGTGATCGTGCCCTCTCTGCGGCTGGATGTGCTGGTGGGCGCAGTATACAATCTCTCCCGCAGCAGCGCAGACAAATTCTTTTTACAGCAAAAGGTATTTGTCAACGGACGGTGCATAGAGAACCGTGCCCACACCGTACAGCCGGGGGACAAAATTTCCGTGCGGGGCCACGGCCGATTTACCGCCGGTGCGCCTCTGCGCCGCACAAAAAAAGACCGGCTGGTGGTGCCGGTAGAAGTGTATTAAATCAAACCCATAGCAAAAGGAGCAGTACCTGCAAGTACCGCTCCTTTTTTCTTTTATGCTATTGGTGCCTTGTAGTCGACCGGGTAGGCGTTTGGGTTCTTCTCCGGCGGATAATAAGGTGTCATTTGCACCTGTTCTTCTCCATTCCAAAAGGGTTTTTGGTAGTAGGACACCGGTTGGCAGTCAAAGCTGCCGTCCGGGTGCACAGTAATGCGGGTAAAGCCCCGCTGGGCGCCGTAATTCTTGATGCCGATATAAGCGAGATAGTCCACGGACAGGCCGTAGGTCAACCGTATACCCTTGTAAGTGACGGACAAATTGTTCAAATGGTCGTGGCCGCAGAATGTGCCCTGGGTGCTGCCCACCTGCTGCAAGGTGTCAAACACATGATCCGGGTGCAAACTGGGGAACAGGCCGCCCTTTTCGCCGATGCCGCCGTAGTGCACCTGCACTTCACCGGTGTCTTTATAGCCGTTTTCTTTATAAGCCTCCCAGGCAGTCTTGTACTGAGCGATGGGAATGTGAAAGAACATCAGGCTCTTTGGCATCGGTGCACCCAACGCCCGGTTGTGGGCGGTCAAGGCTTCCGCCTCGCCCCTGTACCAGTCCATTTGGTTCTTGTGCATACCGTCATACTTCCACATAAAGCCCAGGTAGTCGCCGTCCACATAGCTGCCGGTATCGGTAAAAAACAGCGCCTGGGTCACGGCGCCACGACGGTTCTCCACCACCACGGTATAGTTGCCCACGCCGTCCACGCCCTCCGGCCCGGAGCGGAACAGGCAGTAGGACTTGCTGCCGGCTTTGGCGAACTTCTGTTCTTGATAATATTTGCCAATATAGCGGCGGTTGTACACCGCGTAGGACTCTGTGTCGTGGTTGCCCAGCACCGGCGCCCAGTACACGCCCAGGTTCTGCATCACCCGGCCAAACAGACGAGCGGCGGTTTTGTTGTTAAATGTGCCGGACTGGAACGGCACCGGGTAGGCAATGTCGCCGGTCACAGCCACCAGGTCCGGCTGCTCGGCGGTGACCATACGCACCACGCAGTCAATGGCCCGCCGGTCTTTGAAGAAGCTCATCCAGCCGCCGCCAATGTGCACATCCGTCAGCTGCATAACACGAAAATCCCGATCGGTGGTGAACACCCAACGGCCATCCAGCGGTTGGGGCTGCAACTGATTTTTATACTGTACCGGCGCAATGCCCGCCACATACCGCAGCTGTAAAAGCGCCAAAATACCGTTGACCAGCACGGTGAGCAGCACCACAGCCGCCACCACGCCAAGAAGGATCCAAAATACCAAAGGAATAACCTCGCTTTACTCTACAAAATGATGATAAATATAACTGAGCACACCCGCATCGGAAGTGCACGCCACAGCGTTTGCCGCCTGCTTAAGTTCGTCACAGGCGTTGGCTACCGCCAGCCCGGTGCCGGCGTAGCGGATCATAGACAGATCGTTGCGGCTGTCGCCCACGGCGATCACCTGCTCCGGGGCAAGCCCCAGGTGCTCCGCCAGTTTTTGCAGGGCGCTGCCCTTGTCCACCCCGCGGCGCAGGATCTCCAAATTGCTCTGCATAGAATAGGTGCAGAGCAGCTCCGGAAACAGCTCCGTCGCCCGATCTATAAAAGCCCGGCGTTCATCGTCCAGGTGGAAGAAGATATTGAACATCTCCGTTTTTTCCTCCCCGGCCAGCAGTGCCTCCAAGTCTGTGCAGGGCACTCGGCTGGCCGCCATCACCGGGTGATAGATCGGCTCAATGCGGTAGTAGTCGTAGGCCGCCGGATCCAGCTTATCCGCCGGGGCATACGGCCGCCCGCCGTAGAACACCTCGATCATAGTATCGTACTGCCGTAGCAAGTGCAGCACCGCCAGTGCCTTTTCCCGGCTGTAATAGCTGGAAAAGAGGGTCTCCCCTGCCGCATTCACCGCGGCAGCGCCATCGCCGTACACCGCATAGGGCACCAGCGGGTTAAACCGCAGCTCTGCGGGCATTTCGTAAAAGGTGCGCCCGGTTACCGCAGCAGCGGTCACGCCCGCTGCCGACAGCTGTTCCAGCGCGCAAAAGTTGGCCGGGGCAATTTTGCCGTCACTGCCGATGAATGTATCGTCTAAATCAAAAGCCACCAATTTGGGTCTTGTCATAACAGTCTGTTCTCCTTACCGGTTTTGCACCAGTATATGTCAAATAGAGGAAAAGAGCAAGCGCCGGGGTGACGGCGCCTGCTCCGAAGAGGGTGCCCGGTACAGAACAAAACAAAATCCGGTGATCGACGGGGAAGTCAGATCAAAACAAAAAATGCACCGAGCAGGGGTATATCTAAAAAGGGCGCTGCCCTCTTTAGGCGTTAGGCAGCCGCACCGGCGGAGGTATCTGCACTCTCCGGCAGCGGTTCCACCTTGGCTTTCTTTTTGCGGTGGATGACAAAGCGGTTCAGCGGATAAGTCCACAGGGTGGGTACGGTCATCACCAGCAGCTTGGTGAGCAGGGTGATAAACACGCTGTCCCAATGGTGATTGGTGACGATGGTGCCCAGGTACGCACCGAACCAGGTGTTAAAGGCGATGGTGCACACCACCATAATGGTGTAAAGAATGGTGGACAGCACCGGATTGGCGTCTGCCTGGAAAGTGAGCTTGCGGTTCATCACATACGCCGCCGCGTAGCCGATAACGGCGCTGATGGCGTAGGAGTACATATAACCCTTATACTGAATCCCCAGGAAGTGCAGCACCGCATTGTCCGTAACCGGGGTGGTGTTCATACTCTTAAAGACCACATATTGTAAAAAGGCGAATACCGCCAACTCCAGCACCGAGGTGCTGGCTCCGGTAAATGTAAACTTGATAAACTTCCAAATTTCTGCATGTTTCTCTGTAAAAGCGACCCATTTTTCTTTCATACAATAACCTTGCCTTTCTCGCTTTCGGGTGTTTGTAGTTGTCTTTTTGTTTCTGCTGTCAGCATACGCCGTCCGCCCATCAACTGCAAGGTACTTTACAGAAACTTAACTTGCAAATGACACAAAATAAAAATAACTGACCCCACCTTTACAAACTTTGCAGATTCTTAATACCACCGGACAGATCCAAACGGTTGCAAAGCACACACCCTTGTGGTAAAATGGCGATATACATTATATATAAAAGGCTCGCCCTTGACTTCCCGAGGGTGCGGGATTATAATGTAGGCCGTTTAATTTGTGCGAAAGAAGAGGATAGTAATGAAAAGCAAGTTGACCGTTCGGCGAAAACCGATGAAAAATAGAAGCCGATTGTTTTTGATCTACACCGCCGCATTTTTACTGTGTGCTGCCGGTGTTTATGCCTGCTTTATTGTAAAGGGGCACAGCTTAGTTGTCAGCGGCGACGGATGGAAACAGCACTTCACAGCTTTTGTTTATTTTGGCCAGTATGGCCGTACTGTACTGCGCACACTGCTGACGGAACATCAACTGGTGCTGCCCCAATGGAACTTCAGCCTGGGCTACGGCGGCGATATTCTCACCACCCTGCACTACTATGTAATCGGCGATCCGCTGGACCTGCTGAGCATTGCCTGTCCTACCCGGTACGCCGTGTATCTTTACAGCTTTTTGTCCCTGTTCCGGCTGTACTTGGCCGGGCTGGGCTTCGGCGCCTTTTGCCGGTATAAAAAGCATGGCGCGCCCCTGCCTGTGGCTGTAGGCAGCGTTTGCTATGTGTTCTTTACTTACAGCTTCCTTATGGTGGCACGGCACCCGTTCTTTGCCTTACCTATGGTGTACCTGCCCCTGCTGCTTCTAGGCGTAGAGCAGGTGCTTGCCAAGCGGCGGCCGTATCTGCTCATCGTCACCGTCTTTTTGGCGGCTGTCAGCAATTTTTACTTTTTCTATATGCTGGCGATCATCACGGCCATTTATACCGTCTATCGTCTGTGCTGCCTGTATGATCGGCACAGCGCCAAGCAGGCTGTGGGCGGACTGCTGCAAGTGACCCTGTGGGCTGTGGTAGGCGCACTGATGAGCGCCGCCATTCTGCTGCCGGTGGTATTGGCTTTTATGAACGATACACGCACCGCCGGCTATCAGTTCAACTGGTTTTATGACGCCAAGTTCTATAAGAACTTTCTTTCCACCTACTTCACTTCTTCCAGCGAGCTGGGCAGCCAAACCTACTTGGGCTTTAATGCCATTGCATTTCCGGCCATCTGCCTGCTGTTCTTTAAGCGCGAACCGGAAGAAAAACCCATGCGTATTCTGTTCATACTGTCTACGCTGTTGCTGTTATTTCCTGCGTTCGGCTGGCTGCTCAACGGTCTTTCTTATGCAACCAATCGCTGGATCTGGGCATACAGCCTGCTGGTGGCCTATATCGTAACCACCCAGTGGAAAAAGCTGCGCCACATCACCGTGGGTCAGGCAGTGGCCTGCGTAGGTGCGCTGGCACTCTATTCGCTGCTCGCCATTCCGCTGATGACCACGGACACCCGCAATATCGGCGTATCCGTGCTGCTGGCTTTCCTGATCATCGTGCTTTGCGCCCTGGCGCCCAAGTTCAAGAAAAAGCACCTGGCAACCGCTTTGGTGCTGGTACTGGTGCTCACCTCCTTTGCCGGCAACGCCGCCTATTTTTACAGTAGTCACGGCAGCAATTACGCTTCCAAGTTTGTCACCTATGACCAGGTGAGCAAGAAGCTGAAAAACACCGACGCCAAAAAAGTAAAAAAAGCAGCCAAAAAAGACGACAGCTTTTACCGCTACTCCGGCAGCAATTTGGTCTACAATACAGATTTACTGGCTAAAACCCATTCCACCTCTTTCTATTGGAGCCTGCAAAATCCGAATATTGCCCAATTTATCAACGAAACAGAGTTACCCGCTCGTGAGGACTATATGTACAAGGATTTGAATGGCAGCGCCGCTTTGCAAGCCCTGGCCGGTGTCAAATACTATGTACAGAAGAACGGCAACGCCGATGAAGTCCCCTATGGCTTTACCGCATTCAAAAACAAGGTTTTCCAAAGCAGTAACACCCTGCCCCTGGGTTACACCTATGACAGCGCCATTACCCGGGCGAATTATGAAAAACTGTCCTCGCTGGAGAAGCAGCAGGCCCTGCTGCAAGGGGTGGTATTGGACAGCGTGCCTACCGGCACGGCACAAACCACTCTGTCCTTTACGGACAAATCCCTGCCCTACACCATCACCGCAGACAAAAATGTGGCGGTAGACGGCAAAAAGATCCATGTGTATGACAAAGGCGCCAAGGTGACCCTGCATTTTAACGGCACACCAAACAGCGAGACTTATTTACGCATGGGGCTGCGCAATTATACGGATTACCCGGCCTATACCTATTACAAGACCCAAGAGAATGACCCGCTACACCGCTATAACAAAGAAAAGTGGGAAAAGAAGGACGATACGCAAAAAGCCCTTGTAAAGCAGTCGGCCCGCAAGTTCAAACAAGAGACGCTACTTGGGTTCCGATTTGGGTATTCCACAGAGAACATCAGCGTAAAACAAAGCCGCACATTAAACTTCGCTTCTGCGTATGAGTTGCGCTTTGACGGTTACAAAACCTATACAGTCAATGCCGGCTACAGCAAAGATGCCAAGACAGATATTACCGTCACTTTTGACGCACGGGGTATCTATGATTTCAGCACCCTGGAGGTGCTGGAGCAGCCTATGGCAGACACAGACAGACAAGTGGCAAAGCTGGCGGAGAATACGCTGGAGAATATTCAAATCGGCACAGACACGGTAGACGGCACTGTGACCCTGGACCGGTCCAAAATCCTACTGCTGACCATTCCCTACTGCGACGGCTGGACCGCTACGGTAGACGGCAAGGAAGCTCAGCTGCTGCAAGCCAACACCATGTTCAGCGCGCTGGCACTGGAACCGGGCGAACACACCATTCACCTGACTTACCGCACCCCGCACTTAAAAGCGGGATTGGCGGTGAGCGTACTGGGCTTCGCAGCCTTTGGTGCTACCCTTCTGTGCACAGAAGTGAAAAAGAGAAAAGAGAGAAAAGCATAATTTTCAATTCTATGGCAAGAGGCAAAGAGTAATGAAAAGCAATCCACTGGAAAAAATGAAAAAGCGCAGCCCGCGCACCCAGTTCTTTTGGTGCTATACCCTGGGCTTTTTGCTTTGCGCTGCCGGGTGCTACTGTTGGTTTCTGATCAAGGGCAAGACCCTGATCGTAGACAGCGACG
The DNA here is from genome assembly GCA_025757685.1 of Oscillospiraceae bacterium. Lineage (NCBI taxonomy): Bacteria > Bacillati > Bacillota > Clostridia > Eubacteriales > Oscillospiraceae > Oscillospiraceae bacterium. The sequence continues at coordinate 1,097,211 of CP107220.1, forward strand.
GCTGGCGCCAGCACTTTGCCGCCTTTGTGTATCTGGGCCAATACGGTCGTGAGGTGGCCCGCACCCTTCTGGCCACCCACAAGCTGGTACTGCCCCAATGGGACTTTTCCATCGGGCTGGGCAGCGATGTGCTCACCACCCTGCACTTTTACGCCATCGGCGATCCGCTGGATCTGCTCAGCGTGGTGTGCCCCACCCGCTATGCAGCGTATCTTTACAGCTTTTTATCCTTGCTGCGACTGTATCTGTCCGGCCTGGCCTTCGGTGCTTTCTGCTTTGTGAAAAAGCAGCGCCGGGTAGGCGGCGTCACCGTCGGTGCGCTGGTGTATGTGTTCACCCTGTACAGCCTGTTCATCGTCTCTCACCATCCGTTCTTTGCCTTGCCCATGGTGTTTCTGCCCCTGTTGCTGCTGGGTGTGGAGCAGATCTTGGCAGGCAAGCGGCCGTATCTGTTTATCTTCATTGTTTTTTTGGCCGCCGTCAGCAATTTTTACTTTTTCTATATGCTGGCCATCATCACGGCGTTGTACACGCTGTATCAGCTGATTTGCCGTTTCCGGCACCGGGGCAAAGCTGCGGTGGGCAAGTTCTTTCAAATCACCGGCTGTGCCTTGCTGGGCGTAGTGCTCAGTGCCGTGGTACTGCTGCCGGTGGTGCTGGCCTTTATGGGTGACAGCCGCTCTGCCGAGAGCTATGTGCGCACCTGGGTCTACAGTGCGGATTACTACCGCAACTTCTTGTCCGCCCTGTTCACCGCAGAGACCAAGCTGGGCTACCTGACCTTCCTTGGCTACAACGCGGTGGCGTTCCCGGCTATCTGCCTGCTGTTCTTTATCAAGAACAAGCAATACCGCCCGCTGCGGGTGGTGTTCCTAATCGCCACTGCGCTGCTGCTGATCCCGGTATTCGGCTGGGGTATGAATGGCTTTTCTTATGTAGCCAATCGCTGGGTGTGGGCCTACGGTATGATCGTGGCATACATTGTGGCAACCACCTGGCAGCACCTGCGCCAAATCAGCATTGGTAAGGGCGTGGCGGTTATTGCCGCCCTGGCGATGTACTCCTTAGTTGCCATTCCCCTTATGAATACAGACACCCGCAATGTGGGCGTTTCCGTTCTGCTGGCATTTCTGCTGGTGATCGTGTGTATGTTCGGCCCCAAAATGCCTAAGAAATATATGGCCCCGGTGCTGGCGCTGGTACTGGTGTTTACCTCCTTTGCAGGTAACGCCGCCTACTTTTACAGCCACCACGGCCAAAACCACATTGCCCGCTATGTGAGCTACAGCGATGTGAACAAAAAGCTAAAATCCACTGCCGCTCGCAAGGTGAAGAAAGCCACCAAGAACGACGACAGCTTTTATCGTTACAGCGGAGACAAGGTCAATTACAACGAGGCGCTCACCGCCGGTATGAACGGCACCTCTTTCTACTGGAGCTTGCAAAACAAGCACCTGACCCGGTTTATTACGGAGACAGAGCAACCGGCCAACGCCGCCTATATGATCCGCAGCTTTAACAGCTCTGCCGCCTTGAACGCGGTAAACAGCGTAAAATACTACGCCAAGCAGAGCAAGACCGCCCTACCCTACGGTTTTACCAAGATCAGCGGCAAGGTGTATCAAAACGAGAACGCCCTGCCTTTGGGCTACACCACCGCCCATGTGATCACCCGGGCGGAGTACGAAAAGCTGTCCTCTCTGGAGAAGCAGCAGACCCTGCTGCAAGGGGTGGTGCTGGACAGCGTACCCACCGGTATGACCGCCACCACGCCCACCTTTACAGACAAGAGCCTGCCCTACACCATCGTAGGCAATGACGACGCCGCCGTGGAGGGTCAAAAGCTGCACATTTACAAGAAAAAAGGCAGCGTGACCATTCAGTTCACCGGCAGCGCCGCACAGGAAACCTACCTGCGCTTTACGCTGAAAGACTACACCGATTACCCGGCGTACACCTACTACAAGACCCAGGAGAACGACCCACTGCACCGCTATTCCACAGAGAAGTGGAACAAAAAGGACGAGATCGACCAAAATCTTGTTAAGATCAGCGCCCGCAAGTTCCGCCTGCCCAGTTCGCTGAACCTGCGTTTCTCTGCCCAAACGGAGAGCGGCAAGACCTACAAGACCAACACCCTCACCTGCTACTCAGACGCCTATGTGCGCTACACCGGTGCTAAGACTTACCTGGTGGGGCTGGGTTATACGGACAGCGCCAAAAAGAGCATCACCATCACCTTTGATGAGCGGGGCATTTACGACCTGGCAGACATTGAAGTGCTGGAGCAGCCGGTAGATAATGCCAAGACGCAGATCGCTGCCCTGAGCGCAGACACCATGCAAAATGTGCAGATGCGCGCCAACGCCATTACCGGCACAGTGGATCTGAAAGAGGCAAAAATACTGTGCCTATCCATCCCATACAGCAGCGGCTGGACCGCCACGATAGACGGCAAAAAAGCAGAGCTGCTGCAAGCGAACACCGCATTCAGCGCCCTGGCGCTGGAACCCGGTAAGCACACGGTGGAGCTGCACTACCACACCCCCTACCTGCGCACCGGCGCCTGTCTGAGCGCCGCAGGCGTGGCAGCCTTTGCCGCACTGATCGTCATCACAGAGATCAACCGAAAAAAGAAAAAACAGCACCCGGCGGGCTAAGCCTTTACATCCGACGCCCCTTGTGCTAAAATAACAGTAACCTGTAAAGGAGCGGGACAGCTGCACACCTGTGTGCAACTGTCCCTTTTGCGTATTTTATGGAATATTTACTTTCTGCCGGGATTGATATTGGCACCACAACCACGCACCTGGTCATCAGCCGCATCGGCATCGCCGTGGAGCGTGGCTGGGGCACGGTGCCCAAGGCCGAGATCAAAGAAAAAACAATTCTATACCAAAGTCCCATTTACTTTACCCCGCTGGCAGACGGTCAAATTGACCTGCCCCGGGTGCAGACCATCATCCACCTGGAGCTGGAAAAGGCCGGTACAACGCCCGACCGGATATGAGCGAGAGCGACTACACCGTGGTGTCCAACATCAGCCGCTACGGTATGGCACCGGTAGAAGCCGGAGCCTATATTGCCGACGTGATCCAAGACCTGCTGCAAAAGGGCGGAAAGTAAAGACAAACAAAAAAAGCCTGTTGTCTGCTGTGGACAACAGGCTTTTTATTTAGTTTCTGTAAGCGGTAGGCGTGGTTCCCTTTAGCTGCTTGAACACCCGAGAAAAATAACTCATATCGTTAAACCCGCAGACAAAGGCGATCTCCGTCACGCTTTTATCTGTTAAGGTCAACCGCTCGCAGGCACATTCAATGCGGTAATAGTTCAGGTACGCAATGGGAGTCCTGCCGGTGAGCGCTGCAAAAGCACGACAAAAATACCGGGGCGACATGCCCGCCACAGCTGCCAATTCATCCAAAGTAATGGGCTCGCCGTAGTTATTGCGGATATAGGTGAGCACATTTTTCATCCGGGTGATCTGCTGGCGGCTTTGTGGCGGTTTGATGTCGCTGTGCATACCCAAAAGGCAGCCCAGCAATTGCCACAGCAGCCCCACGGTGGTCCACTCATAGCCCAGCTGCTCCCGCTCCATAGCATCAAAAATGCGATCCGCCAGCGCCGCCTCCGTGCTGCCCTTGGCTAAGCGGCCGGAAAAGCCATTCTCGCTGGCCAGGAATGCTGCCGCCGACTTGGTGCACACCGGGGTATCCTGGAGCAAGGTACCCAAGTCAAATACCACACACTCGTAAATACAGTCGTGGGGCGCACCTCCATGGATCACCCCGTCGGCGATCCAGGCGCTGTCCCCGGCTTGCAACTCCATCTGGCGGCCGTCCAAGCTTAGGGTAAAGCTGCCTTGCAACACCAAGATGAGCTCATATTCCAGGTGCCAGTGCAGGGGCATTTGGTACCGGGGCGCGCCCGGCTCCACATAATAAAGCTCTATGGGAAAATCAAAAGTGCCCCGCTTTTTGTCCTCATGCAATTCGCTGTAATTCATAGACCCTCAAAAAGTGAATATTGTGCTACTCGCAAGTGCATATCCTGCGTGCAAAGAATATTTATATCTAATATAATACAATTAGCATACCATGGCGGGCTTGGATTGTCAACCATGGGCAAGGAGGTTTATCTATGCAAAATATCAACGAGATCAAGGACCAGATTTGCGATGTTTGCCACAAAATGTGGCGGCTGGGCTGGGTGGCCGCCAATGACGGCAATGTGAGTGTGCGGCTGGAGGACGGTCGAATTCTTGCCACCCCCACCGGTATGAGCAAATCCTTTATTACCCCGGAAAAGCTGGTGCTGCTGGATCCGGAGGGCAATGTGTTGGAAGCCGCGGACGGCCTGCGCCCCTCCAGCGAAATCAAAATGCACCTACGCTGCTACGACAAGCGGGACGATGTGATGAGCGTGATCCATGCCCATCCGCCGGGAGCAACCGGCTTTGCCGTGGCACACAAGGCCATGGATATGTACAATATGATCGAAGATGTGGCCGTCATCGGTGCCGTACCGCTGACACCTTACGGTACCCCTTCTACCGTGGAAGTGCCCAACGCGATTGAGCCGTACCTGGAGGCGCACGATGTGATGCTGCTGGAGAACCACGGTGCACTGGCCGTTGGCAGCGATGTCATCACTGCCTTTTATCGTATGGAAAGCCTGGAACTTTGGGCCAAGATCACCATTAACGCTGTGATCCTGGGCGGCAGCCATGACATCAGCCGAGACAATATTCAAAAGCTCATTGATCTGCGGGGCTATTACAGAGTCACCGGCCGTCACCCGGGCTACAAACAATTTAACCCGGATGACGAACTGCTGCACAAGAAAGACTAAGGAGTAGGCTATGTTAAAAGGAATTTCTCCCCTACTGTCCCCGGAACTGCTAAAGGCCCTGGACGAAATGGGCCACGGCGACACTCTGGTAATCGCTGACGGCAACTTCCCGGCAGAGAGTGTCGGCAAAAACGCCAAGGTGATCCGTGCAGACGGTCACGGCGTGCCGGAGCTGCTGGATGCGGTACTGGCGCTGTTGCCTCTGGATGCCTATGTGGACGCCCCCGTATCCCTGATGGAAGTGGTGCCCGGCGACACCTGCGGCACACCCAAGATTTGGGACAAATACAAGGACATTCTTCACCGGCACGAGCCGGAACACAGCGGTATTCAAATGGTGGAGCGCTTTGCATTCTATGAAAAAGCAAAGGATGCTTACTTGATTATCGCCACCGGCGAGACCGCCATTTATGCCAACATTCTGCTGCAAAAAGGCGTGGTGCAGGCATGAAAAAGACCGTAGTTGCCTTTGACTTCGGCGCGTCCAGCGGGCGTGCTATTGCCGGTACTTATCAAGACGGCAGACTGGAATATAAGGAAGTCCACCGATTTGACAATATCCCGGTAGATGACGACGGCCGTATGTGCCACAACTTCCCTGCCATTTGTAAGGAAGTAGACGCGGCGCTCTCTAAAATGAACAGCGCCGACGGCCTGAGCTTTGACACTTGGGGTGTGGACTACGGCTTGCTGAACAAAAGCGGCAACCTGCTGCGCCTGCCCTGCCATTACAGAGACACCCGCACCGCCGGAACGGTAGAGAAAGTGCTGAAAAAAATACCGGCAGACAATCTGTACCGAGCCACCGGCAATCAGATTATGGAGATCAACACCCTGTTCCAGTTGACCACGGAAGACACTGCCGGTGCAGAGAAGCTGCTGTTTATGCCGGACTTATTTGCCCACCATCTGTGCGGCAGTATGCAAACGGAACCCACCATTGCTTCCACCTCTCAGATGCTGGATCCGGTCAACCAAACCTGGCGGACAGATATTGCCAAGGCCTGCGGCATTGACCCGCAGCTGCTGCCCGCCGTAGGCCCGTCGGCTACCGTTCTGGGTAAAACAGGCGGCGGCATACAGGTGATCGCCAGCGCCGGGCACGACACCCAGTGCGCCGTAGCGGCCATGCCTGCCGCTGCCGGTGAGCAGCCGGCATTCCTGTCCTGCGGCACCTGGTCACTGATCGGCTGCGAGCTGGACGAACCCATCCTAACGCCGGAGAGCCAGGCGGACGATTTGTCCAACGAACAGGGTGCCAACGGAAAGACCAATTACTTAAAGAACATCAGCGGTCTGTGGCTGATCCAGGAGACCCGGCGAGCCTATCGCCGTGCAGGCGCAGAATACAGCTACAACGACTTAGAGCAGCTGGCGCGGGCGGCGGAGCCGTTCACCTGCTTTATCGACCCGGACGACCCTCGCTTTTCCACCCCCGGCGATCTGCCGGAACGGATCCGTGACTTTTGCCGGGAGACCGGACAGCCGGTACCGGAAAGCGTAGGCGCCGTGGTACGCTGCATTTACGAGAGTCTGGCCATGAAGTACCGCTTTGCTTTGGATCAGATCAGCGCCCGCACCGGGCGGCAATTCAATGTGCTGCACCTGCTGGGCGGTGGTACCAAAGACGGCTTCCTTTGTCAAATGACGGCAGACAGCCTGGCTTTCCCGGTGATTGCCGGACCTACGGAGGCCACGGCTCTGGGCAATATGCTGCTGCAACTGATCGCACTAGACCAGCTACCGGATGTGGCAGCCGGTCGGGAGCTGATCCGCAAAACCGAGACCTTAAAAACCTATGAACCTAAGCCCACGGCAGCCCGAGACCGGGCGTACCGTGACTTTCAAAACATATTGCGCTAAGCGCAAACGGAGGTAATGACGATGACTTATCCAAAAATCGGTATTCGCCCCACCATTGACGGCCGCTGGGGCGGCGTGCGGGAGAGCCTGGAGGCGCAGACCATGGGCATGGCCACCGCAGCCAAAGCGCTGATTGAAGAAAATCTGCACTATCCGGACGGCACGCCGGTACAGTGCGTGCTCTCCCCCACCACCATCGGCGGCGGCGCAGAGGCAGCCAAGTGCGCCGAATACTTTGCCGGCGAGAATGTGGTGGCCACCCTGACGGTGACCCCCTGCTGGTGCTACGGATCAGAGACCTTTGACATGGACCCCCACACCATTAAGGCGGTTTGGGGCTTTAACGGCACGGAGCGCCCCGGCGCTGTGTACCTGGCCGCCGTCATGGCTGCTTACGCGCAAAAGGGACTGCCTGCCTTCTCCATTTACGGCCATGATGTGCAGGATATGACGGATAAAGAGATCCCTGCCGATGTGGCAGAGAAGATCTTGCGCTTTGCCCACGCAGCCGCTGCGGTAGGCTGGATGAAGAACAAGGCCTATGTGAACCTGGGCGGCATTGCCATGGGTATTGCCGGCAGCTTCTGCAACGCAGAAATGTTCCAAAAATACTTTGGCATTCGTGCCGAGTGGGTAGATATGACCGAGATTGTGCGCCGGATCACCCTGGGCATTTACGATCATGACGAGTTTGACAAGGCGCTGAGCTGGGTTAAAGCCAACTGCAAAGAGGGCTTTGACTGCAACGCCGGTAAGGACTTGCCGGAGATCATTCGCAAGTCCAAGGTGGTAGACCCGGACAAGGACTGGGCGTTCATCACCAAGATGACCATGATCATGCGGGATATTTTGTACGGCAATCCCAAGCTGGACGAAATGGGCTGGCACGAGGAAGCTCTGGGCAAGAACGCCATTGCCGGCGGCTTCCAGGGGCAACGCAACTGGACCGACTGGCTGCCCAATGCGGACTTCACCGAGGCCATTATGGCTTCCAGCTTTGACTGGAACGGCAAAAAGGCCCCCACGCCCTTTGCCACAGAGAACGATACTCTGAACGGCGTGGCGATGATGCTGGGCACCCTGGTCTCCGGCACCGCGCCTTGCTTCCACGATGTGCGCACCTATTGGAGCCCGGAGGCCTGCCAGCGGGTCACCGGAATGGCGCCCACCGGCGTGGCAAAAGATGGCTTTATCCACCTGATCAACTCCGGCGCTACCGCACTGGACGGCACCGGTGCCTGCCGCAATGCCAAGGGCGAGCCTTGCATGAAACCGTTTTGGGAAATGACGGATGCGGACATTAAAGCCTGCCTGAACGCCACCGACTGGTGCCGAGCGAACTATGAATACTTCCGCGGTGGCGGCTTCTCCAGCCACTTCCGCTGCCGTGCAGAAATGCCCGTAACCATGCTGCGCGTGAATGTGATCGACGGCATCGGACCGGTTTTGCAACTGGCGGAGGGGTACACCGCCGACCTGCCGGATCAGATCCACAACACCATCGACAAGCGCACAGATCCCACCTGGCCCACCACCTGGTTTTGCCCCCGACTCACCGGCGAGGGTGCCTTTAAGGACGTGTATAGTGTGATGGCCAACTGGGGCGCCAACCACGGCGTTACCGTGTACGGCCATGTGGGCGCTGATTTGATCACCCTGGCCTCCATGCTGCGTATCCCCGTGAATATGCACAATGTGCCGGAAGCGCAGATCTTCCGCCCCCACGCCTGGGCTGCCTTTGGCACAGAAGACCGCCAGTCCGCAGATTACCGCGCCTGCGCCACCTACGGTCCCTTGTATAAATAAGATCTATTAAACCTAACGCCATTCTGTTCTTTGAAACAGGATGGCGTTTTCTTTGTCTGTAACTTCTTCTTTTTAATTTTACAAATGCAACTTGTTATGGCGGCAGAAGGATGATATAATGAAAGAGCCAAACATTATTACATTTGAACAACTCACTTGTGCAGTATGTCTTTTTATCCTTGATAAAAATGCATGCTCTTATTTGCATACTGCTTTTTAAGTGAGTTGTAATGATGTTTGGCGACAGTTGAGCTATGCGTTTTTTGTGCGTATGGCTTCTGCTGTACGCATTTTTTTATTTTAAGGAGAAGAAAAATGAAAAAAGTTGTAAAAAAGGTGAAAGACGACCTCTGCGACTTCAAACAAGAAGCCCAACGACTGAAAACAATTCGGGAGGAACTGAACAAATTACGAAAGGACAACTGGTATAAAATCAAAAAGAGCGATACTTACAAACAGCAAGAAGCCCGGCTACTACAAGAACAAAAAGAATTAGAACAAAAGCATAACCGCAAGCAGCAAAAATACTGGATCGTCGGTATCGTGATCATATTTCTGTTCTTTTTTATCATTATTGAGATCGGCATAGCGACCGAACGAAACCAACCGACGAGTGCAGATACAAACACTGCTTCAGCGGTGCATATAACGGACGAAAGTACAGAGGCTTTCAGTGATTTAACAGAAACGACCACAGTTGAAGCCACAACAGAAAAACCGGAAAGCACCACAGAAAAGACAACCGCCGCCAAACCGACTACGACCACAACGACCCATTCCGCGCAAGCAAAGGAGCAAACCGTACTGACAGTCAAGAACTGCCCGGAACTGAAAAAGCTATTAGAGCTGAAAAATCCGGATGACGAGTATGTAAAGGCGTTTGCAAAGGAACATAAAGGCGATACCATCCAGTTTAACGGTTGCGTCACTTTTGTTTCCAATCACTATAAGGATGACGGCACGATTTATAAAACCAGATATGATGTTATGTTTGGATACGGCAATTACAATGAGTCCCAACAAAAGGGTCCAAACTTCAAATACGATAATGTAAATCGCACGGATATGGGATATACCGGAGAGGGGCTGCATGTAGGCAAAAATGTAAAGATCAAAGCGATCGTATCCGATTATGACGAATACACTTCCCTATTCTTCTTAGACCCGGTCAAGTTAGAAGACCGTTGATCCGTCAAAAACACATAAAGAACCCCGCACCGTTTGGTGCGGGGTTCTGCGGTTATGTAAGGAAATTTAGATGGACTTGAGCAGCTTGGGCAGCTTCGCCAAAGCACCGCCAATACCACCAAGGATCTTATTAAAGCCAACGAAGGTGGAACGATCGTCGTTGAGGATCATCAACAGGCCCTCAGCCATCTTGGGGGAGAACACGCCCATGGACATGGCGATAAAGTTACGGATCGGGATCTGGGTAGCCATAGCTGCCAGCATCTGACCGTCACCGTTCTCCGCAGAGCCGAACTTGCCCACCACCTTGCTGATCAGACGGCAAATCTTGCCGCCCCACTTGGTGTGGCTGGCATCGTCCAGGCAGTTGTACAGGTCAATGGGCTTGGTGGTGTCCCGCTCACGGGCAGGCAGCTCCTTACCGTACACAGCGGTCCACTGGGCATCGTCCATTGCCGCCAGGTCTGCGGTGTAGTAAGCCGGTGCCGTCTTTCTGTAATCCGGCACGGCAGCGGTGCAGTCGGAAATGATATTTACAGCCTTAGTCAGGCGAATATCCCGGCTGGAAGCACCAACCATAATATCAAACAAACCGGTCTCTACCTGCCAGTCCTGCAGCTCCACATTGTAAAATGCGAAGGCGCGCTTGGACAGGGTAACGGAGACTTCCTTCTCCTCCCCGGCTTTCAGGAACACTTTCTTAAAGGCACGCAGCTCCTTCTTGGGACGGAAGATGGTGCTCTCCTGATCGGCCACATAAATCTCTGCGATCTCTGCGCCGTCCACATCGCCGGTGTTCTTGATCTTAAAGGTAACGGTCAGGTCGTCCGTGTCCTTAATATTGGAGGAGGACAGCTCCAGATCGCTGTATTCAAAAGTGGTATAAGACAGGCCGTAACCGAACGGGAACTGCACTTCTTTCTCTGCGGTGTCATAGTAGCGGTAGCCGATGTACACACTCTCTTTATGCTCGCTGACCACCGGCTGGCCGGGATAGTTGCCATAGGTGGGATTATCCTCAAAGGACAGCGGATACGTCTCGGAGGTCTTACCGCTGGGACATACGGCGCCGGTCAAAATACGAGCCACAGCCTTGCCGCCGGCCTGGCCGGACAGGCCGCTGTTCAGCAGCGCCTTTGCGCTGTTCAGCCAGGGCATGTGAATAACGGAACCGCCTGCCAGCACCACCACGGTGTTGGGATTGGCAGCAGCCACCTGCTCGATCAGCTGATTATGATTGGCGGGCATTTCAATATTCGCGCGGTCATAGCCCTCGCCCTCAAACTCCTCGGTCAAACCGGCAAACACCACAGCCACATCTGCTGCCTTAGCAGCAGCCAAAGCCTCGGCCACCAGTGCATCGTCCACCTGCTCGGTGCCCTTCTTGTAACCCTGGGCATAAGTCACATCTACGCCCAGCTCTACCAGATTGTCATAGGCATTTTCCATCTTGGTGGGGTTGATCACGGAAGAGCCGGCACCCTGGTAACGGGGAGCCTTAGCCATCTCGCCGATGACGGCCACTTTCTGCCCTTTCTTCAGCGGCAGCAGGCCATCGTCGTTCTTCAGCAGCTGAATGGAGCCCTCGGCCACCTGGCAAGCCAGGTCGTGGTGGGCATCCACATCATAAGTCTTTTTGCCCTCATCCAGGGTCTTCTTGGCTTTCAGAATCAGGTTGACCACATTGTCTACCCGCTCGTTGAGCACATTCTCGTCCAGCTTACCCTCTTTGACAGCGGCAATGATCCGCTGGGTGTTCAGGTCACCGGAGGACGGCATTTCCAGATCCGTGCCGTTCTCCAAGCCGGGAATACGGTCTACGGAAGAGCCCCAGTCGGTCACGAACAGACCCTGGAAGCCCCACTCGCCGCGCGCCACCTGCTGTTGCAGCCAGCCGTTTTGAGAAGCATAAACGCCGTTAATACGGTTATAAGAGTTCATCACCGTCCAAGGCTGCGCCTCTTTAATGGCGATCTCAAAGGCGGTCAGATAGATCTCGCGCATCGCACGCTCGTCGATCACCTCGTTGATGACCATACGGTATGCCTCCTGCGAGTTGCAGGCAAAGTGCTTCAAAGAAGTACCGATGCCCTTGGACTGTACGCCGTTGATGATGTTGGCAGAGCACTTACCGGCCAGGTACGGGTCCTCAGAGAAATACTCAAAGTTACGGCCGCAAACCGGCGCGCGCTTAATGTTGGTACCGGGGCCAAGGATTACAGAAACTTCTTCCTGCAAGCACTCCTCACCAAGTGCCTCGCCCTCTTTGCGCAGCAGCTCCTCGTCCCAAGAGCAGCTGGAAGTAGCAGCGGTAGGGAAGCAGGTAGCCGGATAAGAGTTACCCAAACCCACGGAGTCGCCGTTCGGGTTCTGCTTACGCAGGCCGTGAGGGCCGTCCGTTACCATGATCTTGGGCAGACCCAGCTCCGGGGCCTCCTCCAGGTGCCAGTAGTCAAAACCGGAAACAAAAGCCGCCTTTTGCTCCAGGCTCATCTTGTTCACAATGTCAGCGTGTTTCATTCTAAATCTCCCTTCACATAATGCCGAATGGAATTCGCTGTTACATTATACAATATTTGCCGGTCGTTTCCAAGACCTTTTGTGAAAAAAGAAAAAAAGATATGGGATTTTTACCAAAATCACGGAAACACAGAACCTGCCGCACCTCCTGCCCCCGCAAAAAGAAAGAAAAAAGCGCCGCCCCTGCTTAATACGAAAACAGGTGCAGCGCTTGTCCGTACAACGGTCAAAGCCGCTTACTTTAAGAAGCGAATCAGCTCCATAGCGGCGTTGGTGTCGCCGTCTACTTTCAGCTTGCCGGTGGTGAAAGCCAGCACCGGATCCAGCTTGCCGTTCACCAACTTCATCAAGTTGGTGCCGTTGATGATCAGCCGTGCATTGCGATCATGGTAATCATAAGGCTCCACATGCAGCTGGCCGTCCTTGATCTCTATGTAAAAGATACCCTCTGCTTTGCCTTCCACATCGACCTGGAATGCCAAAGTGCCGGGAATGGACGAAACATCTGCCTTGCTGAGCTTTTTGCGCACAGCCGCAACAATAGACTCGTATGTCATAGCAGCCATTAGTATGTACCTCCTATCTGTTTTTTATCATTATAGCACAATAGTCTTGCACATTCAATAGGAGTTTCCGAACATTTATTGTGCACTTTCAACAAATATTCGCAATTTTTCTCTTGTAATAACTCGCAGTGACAAATTATTTATCCTTAGGTCTTGCCACCCAGGCTACCACCAGTGCGCTGAGCACCGCCACGGTCACCCCACCGGCGCAGGCGGTAAACCCGCCGGTGAACACGCCCAGCAGACCGTCCTTTTGCACCGCTTCCTTGACCCCTTGAGCCAGTGCATTGCCAAAGCCGGTCAGCGGCACCGTAGCGCCGGCACCTGCCAACTCCACCAGTTTAGGATACCAACCCAGACCGCCCAGCACCACTCCCAGACACACAAACAGTACCAAAATCCGCGCAGGTGTCAGCTTGGTCAGATCCATCAACAGCTGCCCCGCCATACAGATCAGTCCGCCGATCAAAAACGCATAGAGATAGATCATCGTCCCGCCCCCTTAATACAAATGAAAAACAAAGAGGATCAGGCCGTACAGCACGGAGGTAGTCACACCGTACACCAGCACCGGCCCGGCAATGGAGAACATTTGCGCCGCCGTACCCAGTACAAAGCCCTCGTGCTGGAATTCCAGCGCCGGCGACACCACAGCATTGGCAAAACCGGTAATGGGCACAATCGTGCCTGCACCTGCCTGGCGGGCGATCTTGTCAAACACACCGATACCGGTAAGCACAGCCGTTGCAACGATCAGCACCGCCGGGGTGGCCAGGCGCACCTGCCGCTCCCCCAATCCCAGGCTCTCAAACAATGTATTCAGCAGCTGCCCCAGCAGACAAATACCACCGCCGAACAAAAACGCTTTCACCGCGTTCAACAGCTTTGGGGAATTGGGGCTGGCCTTGTCCGCCATCTTGCTGTAATCACTCTTACTGATACCCAAAGAAATCACCTCATTCCTATTATTCATAGAAACTTCACGATTATACCCTTGACATTTGTCTTTCGCTTTTGTAAAATAGCATTATACTATTTGTAAATCTTAATTGAAGAAGGTACCATCATGCACTTGATTGATGTACGCGATGTTTATAAAATCTACAACCCCGGCGAGAACCAGGTGAACGCGCTGGACGGCGTAAGCCTGACCATTGACGAGGGTGAATTCGTAGCCATTATCGGCCAGTCCGGCTCCGGTAAGTCCACCTTGATGAATATGCTGGGTCTGTTGGATGTACCCACCAGCGGGGAATATTACATCAACGGCAACCTGGTAGAGGATTTGACCGACGACCAGATGAGCGTGATCCGCAATGAGCAGATCGGCTTTATCTTCCAGGGGTTCAACCTGATCTCCTCCCTGACCGCTGTGGAGAATGTGGAGCTGCCGCTGGTATACAGAGGTATGGGTCGCCAGGAGCGGCGAGAGATCGCCGAGAAAGCGCTGGCTCGCGTGGGACTGGATAAGCGTATGCACCATCTGCCGGCGGAAATGAGCGGCGGGCAGCAGCAGCGCGTGGCCGTGGCTCGCGCCATTGCCGCAGCACCTCCGGTCATTTTGGCCGATGAGCCCACCGGCAACCTGGACACCAAGTCTACCAAAGAGGTTATGGCGATTCTGCACCGACTCAAGGACGAGGGCCGCACCGTGGTGGTCATCACCCATGATAATGAGATCGCCATGGAGGCGGAGCGGGTGGTGCGTATCCGTGACGGCAAGATCGTGGAGGACTACATCAATCCCGGCTTTGAGGAAAAATACGGCCGCGAGTCCAAAAAGGACAACGCCAACCCCATCGACCAGGGCTAATAGAAAGCAGACAAAAAGGGCTTGAGATTTGATGATCTCAAGCCCTTTTCTTTTGCCAAAATACAGGCCGCGTGCGTGGTCACACGGCCATTTGTGCGTGATTTATTTCTTTGTGGTGGAACCAAATCCGCCGTCCCGCACCCCGTCGGCAGCGTCGTCCTCGGTGATCCCAAAAGGCAGAAAAATACCCTGGGCAAAGCCGTCGCCGGCGGCTACCGTGGCGCTGTGACCCGCATCGTGCGCGGTGCAGCTCATTTTGATCATAATGTGCCCCTCGTTGGAGGAGCCGTAATAATCGGCGTCAATAATACCAACGGTATTATCCAGCCCGATCCGGTGCTTAAAGCCCAGCCCGGAGCGGGGAAAGATCGCCAGCACCCAGCCCTCCGCCATCCGGGCGCGAATGCCGGTGGGCACCAGCACAGAGGCGTCCTTCGGGAAGATTACCGCAGCCGGCACATAAAAATCATACCCGGCAGACCCGGCGGTGGCGCGCTGTGGCAGCACGATACTGTCATAGACAGCCTGCACATCCTCCGTCTCCGGGAACGCTTTTAGCCAGTCCTTTTGGAACCGGTCAAAACTTACTTTTTCAAACTTGGCGATCTTTTGCATATCCGTTCTCCTTTGCGTTTCTGCTCCCAGTATAACACAAAGAGCGGCAAAAAGGAAGAGCCGATGCGCAAAAGCTACAACCCAAAGGACACGGAAATGGCGTGGTCCACCTTGCCCATATCCTGACCGTCCAGCGCGCCCATACGCTCCTTTAGGCGGCGTTTGTCAATGGTGCGCACCTGCTCCAGCAGCACCACGCTGTCCCGTGCCAACCCGCAGCTGCCGGCGTTCACCTCAATATGGGTAGGCAGGCGGCTTTTGTCGTGCTGGGAGGTAATGGCGGCAGCGATCACCGTGGGCGAGTATTTGTTGCCCACATCGTTTTGTACAATGAGCACCGGGCGCACGCCCCCCTGCTCTGAGCCCACCACCGGGCTTAAGTCCGCGTAATAAATTTCTCCGCGCTTTACAAGCACTTGGATCACCCTCGTATGCAAATTCAGACCCGGGTGCGGCCGCACTCCCGTCATGCATAGGATAGCCGGATCTGCAAGAATTTAATCAAAGGGAGAGAAAATAAAAACTCCCCTATCATTCTATGCCACCCACCGGTGGGCGCAACTGTGCACACCCGCCTAAAAAACGGCATAGAATAGTGAGAAAGGAGAGTTCATTATGGAGAAATACGAGGAGCTTTTCAACCCCTCTTTCTTAAAAAAAGAGTCTGCGGCAAAGGAAGCCTGCGACAATCGACCCCCGCTGCCAAAGGACGCTGCCGTGACCATGGCCTATGTGCCGCTGCAAACGGATATGATCACCTACGATGAGGACAAAGCGCTGCAATGCGGCACGCTGTTCCCCGCCTTGAACAAAGTCTTTTTAGGAGGGAGCGCCAAGTGAAGAAAGATAAATTGCTGCGTCGCCTGTCCGCCATGCAGTTTGCTATGTGGGAGATGCGGGAATTCCTGGATACCCACCCCAACTGCCCGGACGCCAAGGCGCTCTATAACGCCTATAAAGAAAAATACGATACCCTGGCCAAGGAGTACGAGGCCCGCTTTGGCCCCCTGACCTTAAACGGTGCCAACAGCGACGCCTGGCTCCAAGACCCCTGGCCTTGGGATGCCGGCTTTGACACGGACGAATAGAACGCAACAAAAAAACGGACGGTCCCCTGCCGAAAGGCAAAGGATCGTCCGTTTGGTTATTCGTGTTTTTGCACTGCGCAATAAGGCCCAAGGACAAGCCGGTCAGCCGTTGTATCGCGCGCATAGAGGCGCCGACTTGCTTCAACATGGCGGCGTAGCGCCTTTGATCCGCCGCCCGCAGCAGATATTTAGATTCAAGAAGTTCGTTCATAAAAATGCAATCAGCAAAACAAGCACAGAGTTTATAGCTTACTATCACAGAAAGTCCGCGTTCTGTAAAGATAAATCGTGTAAACTTTTTACACCTGCTCGGCATGAACGCGCACGCGCATGGGTTTGTACCGGGTCAGCACGGTTTGCAGGGCTTCGGACGCCAACACCTCTTTTACAAAGCTGTCCGGGTCATCGGCGCACACCAGGTCAGAGTATTCCTCCAGCTGCGCCTCCGGCGGATAATAGAAGCAAATGGTCAGCTCCCAGTTGCCGCTGCGAGCACACACCCGGCGGGTAAACAGCAGTTCATAGAACTCCTCGCAAGCCTGGTTGAACACCCCCGCTTCAAAGCGGTACAGGTTCTCCTCAGCGATCTTGTAGCCGCCGATACCCTGCAAGAATTTCCCCAGCGCCTCCGGCGTGGGGGCGTCATAATCCAGCCCCGCCTCCTCGGCGCAAAGGGCGGTAATGCTCTCCAAAGTCTCCGCCATACCGGCCTCGGTACTGTCCGTATAGTCCGTGACCACGCACTCCGCATGGGTAAAGCGAACGGTAAATTCGTACAGCTCGCCCTGATCGTCCCCCAGCAGCGCCGCCAGGCAAAAGGCACCGTCCGCCAAGCTTACTTCCTCGTGAAGCCAGGTCTTGCCCACCGGGTCGCCCTCGCTGCAAGTAATATCTGCATCGTACAGCACCAGCTTCTCCACATCGGAAAAGCTCTCGCTGTTGTCAAAATACAGCACCACCTGGTCATGGCGCGCCGCCACATCGGTGATCACACTGCCGTGGAAGGTCTTGCACACGCACGCCGGCAGCTTGCTTTGAATTTTAGACAGCGCCCGCTGATAGTCCCGCATGGCGTTGTCCGGCTTTTTATTGAATTTTAACTTGCCGCCTGCTGCCCGCTGCTGTTCCTCAGCCAGCGCAGAACGGTACCATTCTTTTGTAAAATACTTCATAATTGCCTCCATGGCCGTTATCGCTCAATATATCCTACGCCCATACCCGGCTGCCCACCGGCAAGCAAATAGGCTTTCAACCGCCGTTGCAGATCCGTCTCCTCCGGGTAATCCTCTGTGCGGCGACACTTGGTGCCAAACACCCGCTCCATGGTCTGCGCCGGGAAAGGCAGGTCGCACACCGGATGAAACAGCGCCGCAAACTGCAAAATATTGCACCCCGGGCGCATAAAATCCTCGTTGCCGCTAAACAGCAGCCAGCTTTCGCTAAAAAAGCAGGTATAGGCATAATCCGGAAACACCCGGTCAAAAAACGCCCGTGCCCGGGCAATCGACAACCGACAGGCTTCCGTCTCCAGGGGCGCGCCCTGGGGAATATGGATATACACCACCGGCGCGCCTACCGTCAGCGGCGCGGTACGGGGATATGCAGCCACCGGCGGCAGCCGATACAGCTGGAATTGCAGCCGCCCCAGGCGAAACAGACGGGCGTCCAAATGATTTTTGATCCAGTGCACATTGTGCAGGCCGCCACCGCCGCAATTGGCGCACCAAATACCGATGTCGCTCATGGTTTCTGCAAACACCGTATCTTCAATGCCCAGTTGCCTGTATTTTTCGTGGGTATCCGGCAGCATAGCCAGCACCACCGCCAGGCGGGTCAAATCGCTGCAGTGATCCAAATAGCCAAAATACTGTCTGGTACGGCGCACCGCCCATTGCAGCCGCCGCGGGTGCGCCTCTATCCATTCGGTGACCAAGCTGCGGGTATCCGCCGGCAAATCCGCCGCACGCAGATAAAAATCATTGATCATTGCTCTTTGTTGCCGCAGCGGTCGGCTTGGCGGTCTGCGGCCGGGTGGTCTCATTCTTAGAGGTCAGACCGGAGGACACAATGTGCGTAATCTTGTAATTCATCTTATACAAGGACAGAGTAGACAGCACATTATTATTTAAGAAGTTGCTGTTGGCGTTCTCATCCTGCACGGTAAAGGTGCTGCCTGCCGGCTCATATTTAATCGCCGCGATCAGTCCCTCTACGCCGTCCACCTCCTGGCCCTCGTAAAACAGATACGTTCCCTTTACGGTGATCACATGGTCGTAATTGGTGGTTTCCTGGGTGGTGTCCTCCGTCTTTGCCGCCTGGGTGGTGGTCTCCTTAGGTTTTAAGCCAAAGTCGTATGTACCGGTAAAGTACAAGGCAGCGCACACAGCCACAGCCGCCACCAGCAACAGGATCAGCACATAGGCGCCCTTGTGGTTCTTTTTCTTTTTACGGAACCGGTGACGCTCAATGGTGGGTGCCTCCAGCTCGTCCTCCGTATGGGTGGCGGTCATTCCGTCCTCCACTGCGTCCGGCTGGTAAGAGGCGTCTCCCTCTTTGTGCACGATCAGCGGGCTGCACAGCACCGGTGCGGTCTGCCCGGCCTTTTCCGTCTGCGGTGCTTCCGCCGCCGGGCTTTCTTCCGCAATGGTCGGTTCCTCTGCTGCCGGGGTCGTCGGCTCCCCGGGGGTTATATCGATCTGTGCCGGTGCTTTTGTTTCCTGCTCCGGGCGCTTTTTTTCTTCATTCATGGGTATTCCTCCAATTTGGTGGTTCTGATTTGATATTACCATAAACAAGGCTTTTTTTCAATTCATATTGTGTTGAAATTTGAATTTTTTGCTGATATAATAACAATCAAGGGGAAACCTGTTTGCCGATGGGTTGTTCTATCCTTTGCGGGACGAGCATACACTGGTACCAAGACCGGCAGGCAACGTTTATAACTGGAGGACGATTATGAACATTCTCACTTTTGACATTGGCGTGACCAACATTCGCTATGCACTGTGCGACGAGCAATTTCGGCTCAGCGATGTGCACACGGTGCCTACACGGGCGCAACAGGGCGGCCAGCAAATTATGGAGCGGCTGCTGGAGATCATCGGTACATACCAGCACATTGACCGGGTGGCGGTGTCCACCGTTGGGCAGGTAGACAGCCAAAACGGCATTGTGGTCTACTCCGCCGGAAATATCCCCTACTATACCGGTATGATGATCAAAAAGCGCATTGAGAACGACACCGGTCTGCCCACCTATGTGGAGAATGATGTGAATGCGGCAGCTCTGGGCGAGGCACACTTTGGCGCCGGACAGGGACAAAAGGACTTTCTCTGCCTGATGTACGGCACCGGAATCGGCGGTGCGCTGTATCTCAACGGGCAGCTTTATAAAGGCTGCACCTCCTCCGCTGCGGAGTTCGGCCATATGATCACCCACGCCGGCGGTTTGGACTGCCCCTGCGGCGGCAAAGGCTGCTATGAGCGATACGCCTCCACCAAGGCGCTGATTGAAAAGGTGCGTACCGCCACAAACAAACCGCTGGACGCTTTTACGATCTTTGAAAAAGAAAATTTGCAGGACCCGGCTGTACGCGCTGTGGTGGACCAATGGATTGACGAGATGATCCTGGGGCTCACCAATTTGATTTATATTTTCAACCCGCCTTTGGTGATCTTAGGCGGCGGGGTCATCAACGAGGACTATATTATTGAGTTGATTGACCGGAAGATCTACAAAAATATGATGGAGAATTACAAAAAGGTGAACATTGTGCGCACCAAGCTGGGCAGCACCGCCGGCCTCCTTGGCGCCGCCTACGCCGCCGCGCAGTTGTAAAGATGGCTTTACCTGTAAGGAAGCCGCACAGACTGCCCGCCGAGATGTATTTGCAAGGCTGTTTTTTCATTACCATATGCACAAAAGAAAGGCGAAACTGCCTGTCTGCACTGGTAGGGGCGGATAGTATCCGCCCGCCGGAAGTTCGCTTGACCCACGCCGGTGCCGTTGTACAAATTGCACTGCAAAAGGTCGAAAAAGTGTATCCCAGCTGCCGCGTGCTTTCCTATGTCATTATGCCCAATCATCTCCACTTCTTGTTAGAGATCCGCCCTGTCACGCAAGGCGGGCGGCAGATTGCCGCCCCTACGGTCATTGGGCAATTTAAGCGACAAGTCAGCCGGGAACTGGGCTACAGCCTGTGGCAAAAAGGCTACTACGACCACATCATTCGCGATGAGGACGACTACTTGAATAAATGCCGGTATATTGAAGAAAATCCGGCTAAATGGGCAGACGACCCATACTATAATAATAGCAGCGCACCTGCATGACTTACAGGTGCGCTGCTGTTTTATTTTTATGTATCCAACCGAGATTTCAGGGCTGGAACGGACAAGCAATCGGCGGTGCGAAGCAGGCGGCGATAGCGCTCCATATTCACATCGCTGTGCTCGGTCTCCTTGCTCCACAGGTGCATCACCCAGCTGTCTGCACCAAAATAAGTGGGCACCAGCACGCCCACCACCGCCATTTTGGCAGCGGAGAGCACATCACCCTCCAGTCCCAAATTCAGGAAGTAGCGAAACAGAAAATACATGGCGATCTGCCGACCGAAATGGCTCTCTCCCACCGGGGCAGTCAGATCACCGGCTGCCACCTTCTCTGGCCACTGGGGATTGATCAGCTCCGGATTTTGGAACACAGAGCGAAAATTCATCTTCTCGGTCGCTGTGGGCAACGCACCGATTTGGCCTTGCAGCTCCTCTGCAAAATCCAGTAATTCCGCCAGGCACCGGGCAAGGGGCTTTGTGCTGTCCTGCACCAGGGCATAAGCGGTCTTGCGTGCCGACAGCAGAGTGAAGTATAACCGGGCGTCAATGTCATTGAGGGTTGGGGGCAGATCGTTCATCTCCTCGGTAAAAGAGAAATCATACTTAGGATCAAACATCATCTCAGCTGCCACCGGGCAACTAAAGGACAGTCCCATCTCCCGCAATGCGCCAAAGTCATTGATAAACCGAGGAAAGGTACGGCAGGTAAAAGGCGTATGCTCCCCGCCGATGGCAATGTGCATATCGCACAGATTCTCGCTGTTCAAAAAGGGACAGCGCTTTTGATCTGACAGGCGAAAAATAGTATTGCCGTACTCATCTTGATCCAAAACAGAAAAGATACGCCGGCGTATTTCACTTTCCGGCAGGGTGTGGTAATACGCCATGGACGCCGGGTCCGCATCCACCTCCCAGCCTTGGCAGCAAGAGTCCGGGCAAGCGCCGGCAATGCACGCAAAATCCCGATAAAAAGCGGGCACACGCAACTTCATACAGATCCCTCCCCATAAATCGGCCTTTATTATATAATGTATGGCCGATCCCGTCAAGCCACCGCGTGCAATTTGAAAATTGCAATGAAAAACTGGGTATGCTATAATGGTAAAAAAGAAAGGAGCCACGCCTATGTGCACAGCAGCAACCTATCAATCGGCCGGTTTTTATTTTGGCCGCACCCTGGATTATGAAGTTTCTTACGGCAACCAAATCGTGATCACCCCCAGGAACTACGCCCTGCGCTTTCGCCACACGGAGGATCAGCCGCACCACTACGCCATCATCGGTATGGGGCTGGTGGCAGAGGACTATCCCCTTTACTATGATGCGATGAACGAAAAGGGCCTGTGCATGGCGGGGCTGAATTTTGTCGGCAACGCTGCGTATTCCGCACCGGGTCATGATAAAGAAAATGTAGCACAATTTGAATTTATCCCTTGGCTACTGGGTCAATGTGCCAATTTGGCAGAGGCCAAAGAAAAACTGCAAAACCTGCAGCTCACCGATACGCTCTTTAACACCGCAATGCCTCGCGCCCAGCTGCACTGGCTAATCGCGGATCGTACCGGCGCAGTGGTCGTAGAGTCTATGGCTGACGGACTGCACCTGTACGACAATCCGGTCGGCGTACTCACCAACAACCCACCGTTCCCGGAGCAAATGCGCCATCTGAGCCTGTACCAAGGGCTGTCGCCCCGCCAGCCGGAAAACAACGCCGTACCCGGAGCAGAGTTACCACTGTTCAGCCGCGGTATGGGTGCCTACGGGCTGCCCGGCGATCTGTCCTCCCCCTCCCGCTTTGTGAAAGCGGCGTTTACCCGGGCAAACGCCAAATCCGCCCGCTCGGAAACTGCCGCCGTCAGTCAGCTGCTGCATATTTTGGGCAGTGTGGAACAACAGCGGGGCTGCTGTCAGGTGGCAGAGGGCAAGTACGAGATCACCCTATACACCAGCTGTTGCAGCGCAGACACCGGCACCTATTACTACACCACCTATGACAATCACCGGATCTGTGCCGTGCGCCTGTCCGGAGCAGAAGCGGACAGCGCCTCGCTGCAAACCTATCCCCTGCAACAAGAACAGGATATTTTATATCAAAACTGAATGAACAAAAGGAAATGCCCCGGCACAAGAATTCTTGCGCCGGGGCACGGTGTTGTGGGGGTCGCCCCCACGCGGCTGGCATCAACCCTAATTCCAATCTTCCATCTTTTCTTTGAACGAGGAAAAAAAGACCCTCTATTATATAGTGTGCCTTTTTGCCAAAATACGCCAAAAAAAAGCAAAAATTTTTCAAAAAAATTTTTTAAAGCGGGTAAGTGTTCATTAACCGCAAAACTTTACCGACAAAGTGTTGACAAAATGAACTGTTTATGGCATATTTCTCTTGTATACAGATGATTTTTTTATTTTTTCCATATGAGGCATTATGATAGAACAAACACCAAACGCGCCGCCGGCAGAAGTCACCGTTCAAAAGACGGTGGAGGACTGCCAGCGCTATCGAAACAAATTGTATTGGCGATGTCGGTTGTACTTCCGGGATTGGCCGGACTACGCGGAGGACTGCGTACAAGAGGCATACATAGAGCTGATGCAAGCGCTGCGTGCCGGCCGTTGCATTCACAATTATGAAGCCTGGCTGTTTAAAGTCGCTATTCTCAAAGGTCAGGTGATGATCCGGGAGGAAAAAATGCGCCGGGAAATGCAATTTGAAAACAGCAGCGACAAAGTGATCGCCATGGAGCAGGCCGGGATCTATCAACAAACATTCCCTTCGGATACAGATCCGGACCCTACGGATGAGGAGATCCGCCGTCGTGCCGTTACAGTTCTGTCCAAACTAAACGACACAGATCGTCGTATTTACTATGAGCATTATGTGCGACGAAAACCGCTGCGGCAGGTGGCAGCCGAACTGAACATGACGGAGAACGCTGTCAGCAAACGCCATGTGCGATTGAAAGAAAAGATCAAGCGATCTATACGATCGCTGAAATAAAATCAAAGAACGAAATGAAAGAGGAAAACCACGATGACTGCAACACAAAAACAAGTAAAGCGGGCACTGTATAACGGACTGCCCAATCTGAGCGATCGGGAGCTGCGGCAGATGATCGACCGGGAGCTGGAAAAAGACAGCAGCCAGATCGATATGAATTATATCGACACTTGCTTTGACTTAATGGAAATGCACGCCGACGGCAAAATCACCGTACAGCCCCGTCGCAAGTGGCTGAAAGCTGTGATTGTAGCAGCCCTGATTGCCGCCGCCACCGTATCTGCCATGAGCGTATCCGCCCATCTGTTCAACTTTAACATTCCGTCCGAGATTGCCCACAAGATCAACGGCAGTGCGCAGATTGACCCCAATCTGGCGGAGGCAGACACAAGCGCCGCCGGCTATGCACTGACGGCAAGTCCGGTTGCCAAGCAACTGGCGGAACTGGGCATCTCCCCGGTGACCCTGCCCCGGCAGTTGGCGCAAAGCCATATTCAGTCTGTGAGCACCATTCAAAGCGACAGCGTCATGACCGCCGCCCAGGTTCTGTTTGAAGCTGACGGCGTCGCCGGCGATCTGACGGTGACCCGGTACGCCACCGCCAATGACTGGGATGGCAAAGACCGGGTGACCGATATTGACAGCGGTAAGCTGGTACACGCCAACGGACTGGACATTCTGATTTTGGCCCGGGACGACAGCTGCACCCTACGCTATCGGGACGGTAACACCGAATACGATCTGTATTTGGAATGCGACGAGGACACAGCCGTGGCATTTGCCGAAGATCTGGCATAAACAGAATCGCCCATACAAGAAGACAGCCTTGTGCTCTGCACCGGCTGTCTTTTTTTGCTGCCGCAAAGCAGAAAAGCAGAACCCTAAAGTCCTGCCTTTCCGCTTATATTGATTTTGACCGTGGGTGCCCCCACTTGTATATCCGGGCCGCAGCCCCGATTACCGAATGACCAGCGGTGTGTAAGCAAAACTGCCGGCTTGCAGCCCCATACACCGCTCCACAAAAATCATATCCCGGGTGTTGATCATACCGTCGTGGTTCATATCCACATAGCTGAGATACCCGGCCTGACCCTGATGGGTGCCAAAGATCAGCTTAAACATATAGTAGTCCTGATCGTCGATCTTGCCGTCCTTGTTCCAGTCACAGCCGATGACCGGCACGCTGCCGCATTGCAGATCCCGGTCGCTGACCACCACATACAGGGTGCGGCTAAAGCCGTAAGCATAGCGCACAGTCAGGGCATAAGTGCCGCTTTTCAGCTGCAGGGAGAAGTTGCCCTTTTCGTCCGTGGTCGCCAGGGTGTAGCCGTTTAGCAGAATATCTGCGCCAATGGCGGCGTGGGTGCCCTTGGTTGCCGCTCGATCCGCTGCCAGCACCACCGTGCCGGTCACGGTGTGGGTCTCCTCCACCGCCGTGCCGCTGCCGGGCAGCACCGTGTAGCTGCTGTCGCCGCAGTTTTGGCAGGTGGTGATGCGCACCCCATCCCGACCGTCTGCCGCCGGGGTCTCGCTAACCACATAGTTGTGACCGGTGGCGGTGGTGTGCCGCTCTTCCAAAATTGCGGAGCAATACTCGCATACACCAATGGCGTAACCGTCATGAGTGCAATCCGCAGCGTACACGGTCAGCCACTGAATATCGCCGTGACCATCCGTGCAAAAGCCCAGATAACCGGCATAAATATCCCGCTTCATGGCGCACAGATCGGCAAACGCGTCTGCGTCCGTGTACAGCTCTGTGGGAATGTTCCGGGTCTTGGCGTACACGGCCGCGTCCGACCCGGCCATGGTGTAAACGGTCAGTGCCGGGCAACGGGCAAACACATGGGTGCGGTTGGTGCCCAGCTGCACATACCGGGTGCTCTGGCTGCCGATGTACACCTCCGTCAGCGCCTTGCAGTCTGCAAATGCGCCCGGATTAAAGGCAGCTACGCTGTCCGGCACCACCACGCCTGTCAGGGCAGTACAATTCCGAAATGCGTAGGTGGGCAGCGCCGTCAGTCCACCGGACAACAATACAGACGCCAGGGCGGTACAGTTCTCAAACACATTGTTGCCCAAGTTGGTAACTGTATCCGGCAGTTCCAGCACTTTCAGCGCAGTACAGCCGGTAAAGGCGCTGGCGCCGATCTGCTGCAAGCCGTCGGTCAGCTGCACATACTTCAGCTTCTGATCGTAGGCAAAGGCTTTGGTGCCAACGGTACGCACGCTCTTGCCCAGCGTGACCTTCTTTAACTTTGCATTACAAGACAGCGCCCAGTCGCCGATGGCGGAGGCGGTGTTTTCTGTATAATCCCCCTTGCCGGTTACAGCGGCATAGAGCGTGGATTTATCCTTAGAATACAGCCCGCTGCCGTCTGCGTACAAATAGGGGTTCTCACTGCTGACGGTCACCTGCTCCAGGTTGCCGTTGCCGATAAACTCGGCGGCAAAGGCCTTGGTGTAATCGGCGGGGTAGCCCTTTTTGATTTCATAGCCGATCCGCTGCACCTGCTTGCCCAGGGTCACACGCTTGACCTTATCCGTCTGGGCTGCCAAGAAGTGCATACTCAGGGCGGTGGCATGGTCGCCCACCACCACAGCCAAGCCGGCAGTATTTTCGCCAATGCGGCGGAAGCTGTTGTAGCCCTCCACAGAGTAGGCCACGCCTGCGCCGGGGATCATAGGCTTTTGGCCGCCGTAATAGGCCAGGTGGCAAGCCACCATATCTGCGTTGGTCAGCGCGTTCACAGCACTGTCCAGAGTCAGTTGGTAACAATTCACCGCGTTGTCAAAAGCGTAACTCTCCACCTGGGTTAGCCCGCTGCCCAAGGTGATCTTTTCCACATTCAGCAGTCCGGCAAAGGCACGACTGCCAACGGTGGTTACACTATTAGGCAGAGTCAGGAACACCACGGAAACCGCATTTTGAAACGCATTGGGGCCGATGGTGACCACGCCTTCGTCAAAGGCAATATCCTTGACACCGGTACAGTCTGCAAAGGCGTAGGCCGGTACTTCCGTCAGCCCGCTGCCGATCTCGATCCCGGTAGCGCCGGTACAGTTACGGAATGCACCCACGCCCAGTCGGGTCACACGATCCGGCAGGCTGATGGCTGCCAGAGCGGTACAACCGGCAAAGGCCTCACGGCCGATGGACACGGTGCTGCCCAGATCTAAATTCGTCAGCGCCTTACAGTCTGTAAAGGCGCGATCGTCGATCACAGCCGCCCCTTTGCCCAGGGTCAGATCGGTCAGCCCGGTGCACCCGGCAAAGGCGGTGGAAGTGATCTTGGTTACCGCCGGCAGTTCCAGGAACTGCAAGGCTGTGCAGTTTTGAAACGCATGGTCGCTAATGGTGGCGGCCAGGGGCAGATCTACCGTTTGCAGTGCCGTACAATCGGCAAAGCTGTTGGCGCCGATCTTGGTCACAGCCGGCAGGCTGACACTTTTCAGCCCGGTGCAGCCTACAAAGGCACCCGTGTTAATATTGGTCAGACTGTCCGTTGCCGTTACCTGCTCCAAGGTGGTGATTCCGGCAAAGGTCTCGCCCAGGTTCTTCACGCCATTTAGCAGGTGCACAGAGCGCACCCCCGCCTGCTTATATTTCCAAAGTTGGCCGTTTGTAAAATAAAAGCCCTGCTTCGTCCCCACATTGGTGGCGTTGGTAGACAGTGCGCCGGTGCGCTTGTCAAAGTACCAGTCGCCGTCGCCCACAGTACCATACAGGTAATTTTCCTCGTTAAAGTCCGTGTCCTCCGGGCCGATCATTTTATACTGCAGGTCGTTTTCCTTAGCATAGCGAATGGCCTCGCTGGCCGCCGGCGCAATGACATTCACATCGTCCATTTTGAACACGGTCACATTGCCGTCGCTCTCCGAGGCGGTAAAGCCCAAGGGATACTTGCCCATCTCCGTCAGACTCATAGGCAAACGGAAAGTGGCATGGCACCCGGCAAAGGCGTAATCGCCCAAGGTTTTGATGCCGCTGACCACAGATACTTCTGTGAGCGCGCTGCCTGCAAAAGCCATACGGCCCATCTGCTGCACCGTGTTGGGTACCACCAGCGAAGTCAGCCCACTGGTATAAAAGGCATAGTCCCCAATGCTCACCAACGACTCCGGAAAATCAATGGAAGTCAGCGCCGTGCAGGCACGAAAGGCGTTGTCCCCAATGCGGGTGACGTCCTCATTCAGCTCCACCGAGGTCAGCTTACGGCAATTGCGGAATGCACCGTCGTTGATTTCCGTTACATCTATACCGGTAGCTACCTTTTGCAGAGCAGAGTATTCAAAGGCGCCGGGGGCAATGTATAGCCCCTGGGGAATATCAAAGGACTGGATCTGCGTGTAAGCAAACACATCGGTGGGCAGGGTCTCCACACCGCCCAGACTCCAAATTTCTTGCAATGCACTGTGTGCAAATGCGCTTTCGCCCAGCGTTTTTACCGTAGTGGGCAAATCCAGGATTTGAATACCGGTATTTTGAAATGCCTCTTCGCCGATTTCCGTAATGCCGGCAAAATCGAACTCCGTCAGCGCCTTACAACCGTCAAAAGTAGAGGTGGGCAGCGTTTTCAAGTTTTCAGACAGCCGCACCTGCGACAAAGACGAACAGCCCTGAAATACGCCCTCACCCAGTTGGGTTACGCTATTGGGCAGCGTAATTTCCTTCAGCTTTGTACAGTTATAAAAAGCAGCGTCTTGAATGGTGGTCAATGTATTCGGCAAGTCCACCTGCGTCAACGGACAATCTGCAAACATCACCGGTGCCAATTCGGTGATTCCTTCTTCTACATGGACAATTTCAATATTGCTGCCGCCAAACACCTTTTCACCCACATGCTTTAATGAGCCGGGCAGCGTTAGCTCCTTCAGCACCGTACAGCCGCTAAATGCCGAACCTTCAATAGTGATCAAACCCTCCGGCAGTTGTAAATCCGTTAAATGCATGCAGTTAAAAAATGCAGCTTTGCCAATGGATTGCAAGCCGACAGGCAGACTGACCCGCTCCACATAGCTGGCATAGAACATACGTTCCGGCACAGCCGTTATGGTCGTCGGCAGCGTGGCGCTGACCATGGAACGGGTCTGCTCAAAAGCACCGCTTCCAATGGAACGTACCGTATCCGGAAGGATTGCATTCTTGATACCGGAGCGATAAAAAGCCTTGTCTCCGATTCTTTCCAGCTGCGGCGGCAGTTCTACATCTAATGACTTACAACCGCCAAAGGTCCGCTTGCCGATTTCTGTTACGCCTTGCGGCATATTCAGCGTTTCCAGCCAAGTGCAGCCGTCAAACATCCCGTCTCGCAAGGTATGCATACCGGCAGGCAGGCGAATTTCACACAGATTACTGGCGCCTTTGCAGCTAAAGTTTTCTGCAGTCAAGCTGTCCGGCAAATAGATGGTATTCGTTTCGCTGTCGGCAATCGAATATACGGTAGCACCTTCCGGACCGATGGCAGTAATGCCTTCTTCTACAACCAACTGAGATACGCTGAATGCGTCCAGCATGTTCACTGCCGTTGACCCATCCGCACCCAATACCTGACCGGAAAACCGACCGGAGCCGCTGACCGTTAAGGTCCGGGTATCGTAATCATAGGTAATCGCAACATCTGCATTTGTAGGGTCGGTACAGGCAACAACATCCGTCTGCGCCTCTGCAGCCAAGGCTTGCAGGGGCAAGGCGGACAGCGTCAACAACAGACACAAAAGCAATGCCGTCCATCTCCGCCAATTCATTTTTTGTTTTGCGTTCATTTTGCCCCTCCTTAATCGTCTATACCGGGAATCACTTCCGGCAGATCCTGTTTCAATTCCACCTTGATCTGATTGGCCTTGGCGTACTGGTACGGGGTAGTGCCCAGATAGCACTGCACCACCAGCCGATTAGAGTTGTACAGCGCCTGCTCCTCCATCACCGGGGACAGGCAGTTAAAGCGCACATCACGCAGCAGCACGCTGTACAGCGCCTGCTTGCCGATATACTTGACTGTGCCGGGCACAGTGATGGCTGTGGCCTTGCAGCTTTCAAAGGCACCGGCTTCGATCCGTTCCACGCCCTCCAGCAACACAATGGTCTTGGCGTTGGTGGCACGAAAAGCCTCCTGCGGTACAACGGCAATGCCGGACGGCAGCCGTACTTCGGTTAGGCCCGGACAATAGGCAAAGGCCCGCTTACCAATGGATTTTATGCTTTGCGGCAGGGCACCGATTTGCAGCTGCCGACAGAAGTAAAACGCATTTTCTCCGGCAACCTCCAGTTGTGCAGGAAATGCAAAAGTAACAGCTTGGCAATCCGAGAACGCGTAATCCCCGACCCGGCGCAAATGTTCAGTTCCGGTAACGGTTTTCAAACGACCGCAGCCTTCAAAGGCCCAACTGCCGATTTCTGTCACCTGACCTTGCAACCGCACGGACTCCAGATGCGTGCAATCGTTGCAAAGCCCCTCCGGGATGACAGTCACACCTTTGCCCAGGCGCAGACGTTGCAACGCCGTTTCGGCAAAAGCGCGACGACCGATGTGGGTTAAGCTGTCTCCGGTTTCCGCTTCTGCCAATGCTTTACAACCTGCAAAAGCTTCTTCACCTAACTGCTGCAGCTTCGGCAGCTCCGCTTGTGTCAACGCCGTACAACCGGCAAAGGCTTTTGCTCCGACATAAGTCACATAGGGCAGCTCAACGGTAGTTAATTCCGTATGCTTTCGGAATACCTCATCCGCAATGGCAAAAATACGGTTACCGTCTACCACATTGCAAATCAGCTCTTTTGCTGTTCCACGGTAAGCGGTGATGTACGCCCCCGCCTTGCAAAGCAGGTAGTCGTACCGATCCGTTTGGCAAATGGTACTTTCTCTTGTTTCTTCATTGGGTCGCACGGTAATGGGTATTTCTACCAAAAAGCCCTTATACAGAATGTGCAGGGTCACATCTGCCGTGCGGTTCATATTCACCTGGGTGGTGTAAGTGCAATTCTTCAATGCCACCGGTTTCGTGGTGCCGTCACTCCAGTCTGCCGTTAAGGTCAGGCCGTCGTAGCTGAGCTGTTCGCCGTAAATGTAGTGGCTCTTAAAACTTTCGCCCAACTGGGCATTAAATTCAATCACACGCACAGCCTTGGTGGTCTCCTCCGGTCGATCCGGCTGGGTGGGCTTGTGGTGCACATTATCACCGGTCAGTTTCTTGGTGGTCGGTTCTTTCTTGGTGGTGCTCTCCTGCTCCCGTTCCGTGGGAGTGGTCGTGGTGGGTTGCGTGACGGCCGTCGCCGTGGTGGTTTGCTCCGGTTGACGGGTAGCGGTTTCTCCGTTTGCGTTTGCGGTGGTACGCTCCGGCGCCGTCGTGGACTCGCTCTTTTCCGTGGTGCCGGGCACAGTGGTTGGCTCGTCAACATCGTCCTCGCCGCCAATGATTTCCGGCCCCAGCACAGAGGCGGAAATCGCCTTACCGATATGCTCTAAAATGTTGTAATCAAACGCAGCGTCTACCATGGCGTTTACACTGATGGTGGAGGCTAGAATCGCCGCAGCGATCAGCGCACCTCGCGCCGCACCGTTCAGTCGAGCCGTATTGCCAGCCTTGCGCTGAATCAAGTGCAAAAACGCTTTATCCTGCATCAGCGGCACCATCACTGCCAAATGGTCCCGATCCTGCCGCATTTCCAGCAGCGCGTCTACACACTGGTCGATCAGGTCGCAATTCATTTCCGCTTCCGGTCTCTGCATTTCTTCATCGATCACCGTCTCTAACAGACGGATAAGATCGTCCTGGTTCACTTTTTCTGCAATGATTTTGTCAATATGCAGTGTCGCCATAACGCGTCCTTTCCGGGAGTTAAAACAGCTGGTTTAAGATCTCCCTTAGTTTTTTTCGCAGCCGATGGAGCCGCGTGGTCACTGCCGGCACGCTCATATCCATGCGTGCGGCAATGTCTTCAATCTTTAGATCCTCTATGTAACGCATCGAGAACAGGGCTGCGTCCGTGTCTGACAGAGCGGCACTGATCTGGCGGGAATACTCCTCAAAGGTCAGTCGCTCATCCTGATCCGCATTCTGGGCAGGAATTTCAATCACCTCGTCCAGAGTGATACAGTTTTGCGCCCGCTTTTGCCGGTCAAACTGCTTTTGCACCAGGTGATCCGCCGTGCGGTACAAAAACGCCCGGGGCGCTGTGAATATCTCGCCGGTGCGCAGCCGCTTATAATAGACCACAAAGGCCTCTTGCGCCACATCCTCACTTTTGTGCGGATCGCCCAATCGAGAGAGCGCATAGCGGTAGATTGCCGTGTAATACTTGGCGTACCCCTCTTGCAGCAAATCGTCTGCTTTCTTTTTCTCACTGCCTGCCAAATCGTGCCACCTCCTTTCAGCCGCCTTCCACTTAGTAGTCCGTTTGGCGGGTCAAAACCTTACACCCTTTTGGTATTTTTTTGCAAAAAAAGTGTCTCGTCTTATTGTACCATATTTTGACCCCTTTTGCCTACTGTGGGCACTGCATTCTGCCGCATTTTTCATTTAATGAGAGTTTTTCACAATTTAGCGCATATTTCGACAGACATCGACGGTACCGGCAAGATATAATGCAGTTGTAGGGACAACCCCCTGCACCGTGCGCTTTGGCACAAAAAAAGAAAGAGGTGTACCAAAATGAAAAAATGGATCCATTCGGTGATTGCCGTTCTGCTGGCGAGCATTTGCCTGCTGCCCAGCGCGGCCTTTGCTGCAGACAACACAGACACCGTACCGGAGGGCGGCTACATTGCAGCCGATCCCACAGAGGACGATGTGATTTTTACCCAAGAGGATTTGCTGATCTTGGACGCTGCCGAGGATTACGGCGCCACCGCAACCGGCGCCCGCACCAGCGGATTGATCACATCTGCCACGCTGAAGTTCGCCATGAACAGCAACACTATGACCATCAGCGGGCTGACCAAATGTGTGTCCGGTGTAAAGAAGTGCGGCTTTACCAAGGTAGTGGTTATGCGCAGATTGAACGCCAGCTACACCTGGTCGCCCTACAAAACCTACAAAGACCTGTATAAAGATGGCACTACCTACAGCCTTTCCAAAAAGTTGGTGGTCAACCCCGGTTGGTATTATTATGTTGAGGGCGTGCATTATGCCAAAAAGAACGCCCTGTCTACCCAAAAAATCACTTCAGAAACCGGCGTTAAAAAGGTTTAACGCCCATCTGTCTCATTCCTCCCCAACGCCAAAGCCACAAAAACAAAACACACCGGGTGATCCGGTGTGTTTTTTATTATCATTCCGTATCTAAAAGACGCGAATCGCGTCAGTCCGTTTCTTTCACCTGTTTTTCCAATACAATCCTTTGCTCCTGCATGCCCAAGGATTTATAAAACGCCAATGCCGGCGCATTAAACGCCCATACCATCAAATCCATTCTTTCAGCACCGATCTCGCTTGCAGTGTCCTGGATTTGCCTAAATAACCTTGTGGCAATGCCCCGCCGACGGAATGGTTCAAGCACAAAGATGGCGTCAATATAGATAGACCGGACCGTCCGGTCTTTGATGGTTGCAAGGGCTATACCTGCAATTTCTCCGTTTTCAGCAAATGTCAGGGCAATTTTGTTCTTGTCTTTAAGCATCGCCTTGAATTCCTTTTTAGTAATCGGATGCGCATTTTCAGAATAAAAATCGCTCCTGTTTTCAACATGAATTTTATGCAGCGCCGCCATCATCGGTTCCACTTTTTCAAAATCATCGATCGTCAATTTCCGTATCATAATACCTCCAAAAAAGCAGCTGCTCAAAACTTTCGTGTTCGTCCCGTTTGTTTAATCCATCAATAAGGAAACGGCATTAAATCCCTGAGGTGCACAACGGTGCCGTCGTTATCCACCACCACTTGTATATCGTTTGCATGACTGAATTGCTCCATAAATTCTCGGCAAGCGCCGCAAGGCGGCAACACTTTTCCGTTTTTGTTCACGGCAATCACCATGTCAATATCAAATTCGCCTGCGGTAATCATTGTGGACAAGGCATTTCGTTCAGCGCACATGCCCAAAGAGCAATCGGTGTCCACGCACACCCCTGTGAAAATACGACCTTGCTTTGTGCATACAGCTGCGCCGACACCGCCGGAACACATTTGTTCACTGATCACCTGGGGAACTGCAACGGCTTTTGCCGCCAGATATAGCTTTTGAATTTGCTCATCCTGTATCGTATGATGACTGTATTTTTTCTTAATCATTTGCAACACCTATAAATATGGTTTCTATCCTTGCTCCTGCCCAAGTATCTTGGAAAACACATTATAATTATCGTCGGGCTTTCCATTACTTTTAATGGCAAAAACGACTTTAGAAAAACTATGTTTATAAAGTTCTTCTTGCAGCACTTCACGAAAGGCCCGGGCCACCAATTCCGGCGGATTGCGAAAAGCACCGCAGCCGAAGGCGCCTAATACAACCGTGGTAACTTGGTGTTCCATGGCCACACGGCATATTTCCCGAATCCGCGACATAAATAGGGCTTTCAAATCGCTCGGTGTAATATGCACCGGCTCACCAAGATATGGTGCAGCGCAAGTGAGCACATCCACCCGGAACCATTGCTCCCTGGGTAATAACTGCGGCACCGGCTGATCGTCTTTGAAAACCACTACTTCCGGCGTATAGACCACACGGTCCGTAAACAGATGATCCGCCCGATTGCGATGAAATTGATAATACTCCGCCTGGGCACAGGGTGCAAAAAGGCAGGGATACAAATTACTACTACGGCACAAACATTCCTCTTGAGCCATAGCGCCATGCTCTACGCCACCACCAGCGTAATGGGGATTAGCGAAGTTTAGCACCGCAACTCGCTTCTGCTCATTTCCATTGCGTAGATACTTGCGCGCTGCAGAAAAGGTGGTATCAGCTACCACTTCCACATCACACGAATCAAAGTAAAGCCATTTGCCAAAATAAGCAGCCTGATTATTATCCCAAAATACAGGATACACCACAGTATCAGCCTTGGACTTCATTGTTTCAGCGCGCAGAAATGGGTCCGTTTGGATACGGTGCATTGTATCGTTAAAGCAATCTATAAGCTGGTGCGCATTAGCCATAATGATCCCTCCACCAATCATTATAGCGAAAACAGAAATATACCGCAATATACAAACAGCAGATGAGATAAAAAAAGCGTGGCACCGGCCACGCAAAAGTAAAAATATAAGAAAAAGCCTCTCACAAAAGTGAGAGGCTTATGTCGGCACAGACCTATTTTTCCAGGCAGTCGCCCGCCAAGTATCTTCGGCACGAATGAGCTTAACTACCGTGTTCGGGATGGGAACGGGTGGACCCTCATCGTAATAAGCACCGACTGACTGTGATGAAAAAGTCACAGTATTTGAAGAAATGACCTGTTGGCAATACCTAAGGTCAAAATGGTGACCCGTAGGAGAATCGAACTCCTGTTTTCGCCGTGAGAGGGCGATGTCTTAACCGCTTGACCAACGGGCCACTGATGGTACACCATCAGGGACTCGAACCCTGGACACCCTGATTAAGAGTCAGGTGCTCTAGCCAACTGAGCTAATGGTGCATAGCTCACATCATTCAAGGCATATACCCTGAAAACTAAATACAGATAAAGCGTAGTGGAACTCTAACAATTGCCTGACACATAATCTAACTTGTTAAGGTCAAGCCCTCGACCTATTAGTACTGCCTAGCTAAATATGTCACCATACTTACACACGCAGCCTATCAACCTCATAGTCCATAAGGGGTCTTAACTGTAAACAGTGGGATATCTTATCTTAGGGAGGGCTTCACGCTTAGATGCTTTCAGCGTTTATCCCATCCGCACATAGCTGCTCGGCCGTGCCATTGGCATGACAACCGATACACCAGCGGTGCGTCCATTCCGGTCCTCTCGTACTAGGAACAGCGCCCTTCAAATATCCTACGCCCACGACAGATAGGGACCGAACTGTCTCACGACGTTCTGAACCCAGCTCGCGTACCACTTTAATCGGCGAACAGCCGAACCCTTGGGACCGAATTCAGCCCCAGGATGTGATGAGCCGACATCGAGGTGCCAAACCTCCCCGTCGATGTGGACTCTTGGGGGAGATCAGCCTGTTATCCCCAGGGTAGCTTTTATCCGTTGAGCGACGGCATTTCCACTCACATACCGCCGGATCACTAACTCCAACTTTCGTTACTGCTCGACCCGTCAGTCTCGCAGTTAGGCTCACTTATGCGTTTGCACTCTAAGGCATGGTTTCCGTCCATGCTGAGTGAACCTTTGAACGCCTCCGTTACTCTTTTGGAGGCGACCGCCCCAGTCAAACTGCCCACCTGACAATGTCCCCCAGCCAGATTCATGGCTGCAGGTTAGAATCTCAATACTTTAAGAGCGGTATCCCAAGGGTGACTCCGCCAACACTGGCGTGCTGGTTTCCAAGTCTCCCGCCTATCCTGTACATAAAATACCGAGACCCAATATCAGGCTACAGTGAAGCTCCATGGGGTCTTTCCGTCTTGCCGCGGGTAACCGGCATCTTCACCGGTACTACAATTTCGCCGGGTGCGTTGTTGAGACAGTGTCCAGATCATTACACCATTCGTGCGGGTCGGAACTTACCCGACAAGGAATTTCGCTACCTTAGGACCGTTATAGTTACGGCCGCCGTTTACTGGGGCTTCAATTCGGAGCTTGCACCCCTCCTCTTAACCTTCCAGCACCGGGCAGGTGTCACCCCCTATACGTCATCTTACGATTTAGCAGAGAGCTGTGTTTTTGATAAACAGTTGCCTGGACCTATTCACTGCGGCTCACTCGCGTGAGCACCCCTTATTCCGAAGTTACGGGGTCAATTTGCCGAGTTCCTTAACAACGCTTCTCCCGATGGCCTTAGAATCCTCTTCCTGACTACCTGTGTCGGTTTGCAGTACGGGTACCCTGCTTATATACACGAAGCTTTTCTCGCCACCATCCAAGCATGCTTCCCTACTTATTTTCGGTCCCTTACGCCCGGGTCAACCAACGCCCGGGTCATGCCCTTCAAATGTGTCCCTTCGCTTAAATGCAAGGTAGCTACGGAATCTCAACCGTATGTGCATCGACTACGCCTCTCGGCCTCGCCTTAGCTCCCGGCTAACTAGAAGCGGACGAACCTTCCTTCTAAAACCTTAGTCTTTCGGCCATTATGATTCTCACATAATTCTCGCTACTCATTCCGGCATTCTCACTTGTGTAAAGTCCACCGCCGCTTTCGCTACGACTTCACCCCTTACACAACGCTCTCCTACCAACATACAAATGTATATTCCCAAGCTTCGGTGTACAGTTTAGCCCCGTTAAATTTTCGGCGCAAAATCACTCGACCAGTGAGCTATTACGCACTCTTTGAATGAGTGGCTGCTTCTGAGCCAACATCCTGGTTGTCTGCGCAATTTCACATCCTTTTCCACTTAACTGTACTTTGGGACCTTAGCTGTGGGTCTGGGCTGTTTCCCTTTCCACCACGAAACTTATCTCACGTAGTGTGACTCCCAATCATTCATTATCCGCCATTCTGAGTTTGATAGAGTTCAGTAAGCTTTCGCCCCCTAGCTCATTCAGTGCTTTACCTGCGGTAATGTTAATTGAGGCTAGCCCTAAAGCTATTTCGGAGAGAACCAGCTATCTCCGGGTTCGATTGGAATTTCTCCGCTAGCCACAAGTCATCCCCTACCATTTCAACGGGAGTGGGTTCGGCCCTCCATGGAGTTTTACCTCCACTTCAGCCTGCTCATGGCTAGGTCACCCGGTTTCGGGTCGAATACCACTGACTAAAAACGCCCATTTCAGACTCGCTTTCGCTTCGGCTGCACTCCTGAAGAGCTTAACCTTGCCAGTGACATTCACTCGCCGGACCATTCTACAAAAGGTACCATATCACGCATTGACGCGCTCTATGTGCTTGTAGGCACAAGGTTTCAGGTTCTATTTCACTCCCCGCCAGGGGTTCTTTTCACCTTTCCTTCACAGTACTATACACTATCGGTCATTGGAGAGTATTTAGGCTTGGAGGGTGGTCCCCCCGTCTTCCCACCGGGTTTCACGTGTCCGGCGGTACTCTGGATCCAGCTGGCTAACTTTAGTTTTCGTGTACGCGACTATCACGCTCTGT